>JBDRLR010000064.1:0-12294 GCA_043812855.1 Nanobdellota archaeon
CGCGGCGCGCAGGTCGTCGACGTGGATCTCTGCTTTCTCGGCGCTCACGACCAGAGCACCTTCAGTAGGGTCTCCCATGATGTGGAATGCTTCGTTCTCGTGCTCGAGCCTTGAGTCGTTGCACAGCGCTCCGATGCGCAGCAGAGTCTCGAGTTTCTTTCCGTCCACTTCTTTGCCGTCGAGGAGGAAGTCTCCGTCTGGGTTGTATCCTTCTCCGCTGACGTGCACGTCCATGCCGTCGCAGTAGATGCGCCGCACAGTCATCTCATTCTTGGTCAGGGTCCCGGTCTTGTCTGAGCAGATGACTGTGGTGCCGCCTAGCGTCTCCACGGCGGGCAGGCGTCGGATGAGCGCGTGCTTCTTCACCATGCGTCGCACGCCGAGGGCAAGCGATATCGTCACGACTGCGGGCAGTCCCTCAGGCACCGCAGCTACTGCGAGGCTGACTGCGACGATGAATGCTTCGATGAATCCGCTCGTCGCTCCTTCGAGCATCTCGAGTCCGAAGATGATGGCGCAGATGATGAGGGTGGCCGTCACGAGCCATTTGCCAAGTTGTTTGAGCTTGATCTGCAGCGGCGTCATCTCTTCGCCTGCGTCGTCGATCATCTTGGCGATGCTGCCGATCTCAGTCTTCATGCCGGTCGCGACGACGACGGCGACGATGCGTCCCTTGACGACGTCTGTGCCAGAGAAGACCATGTTGACGCGGTCGCCGAGCTGCATGGTGCCGCTGAGAGTCGCGCTGCTCTTCGTGACGGGCACGCTCTCTCCGGTCAGCGTCGCTTCGGCGACTTGCGCGCGTTTGCTGTCGATGATCCTCGCGTCGGCGGGTATTTTGCTGCCTTCGCTCAGGATGATGATGTCGCCGCAGACGAGTTCGCGCGTCGGGATGGTCTGCTCTTTGCCGTCGCGGATCACCGTCGCCTGCAGTGCGGTCAGTTTCTTGAGGGCCGAGATGGCCTTCTCTGCGCGGTATTCTTGGATGAATCCGAAGACCGCGTTGAAGATGAGGATGATGCTGATGACTATGGCGTCGGTGAAGTTGCGTGTCCCTTCGTAGAATTCGGCGATGAGCGACACGATGATCGCGGCGATGAGGATGTAGACTATGAAGTTGTTGAACTGGTTGAGGAAGAGCACGACGGGGTTGATCTTCTTCTTCTCGACCAGCTCGTTGGGTCCGTGGGTTGCCAGGCGCCTCTTGGCTTCTAAGCTGTTGATGCCGTGCTCCGCGCTGCTCTGCAGCTCATGCAGGACTGCGTTCGCGTCTTGGTTATAATACGCCATACTCACCTCTTTGTGCGTTTTTCCCCATATGAGGTATTTAAATGTGTTGTTTGCACCCAAAAGATTATATTGTTGTGCAGTTCCAGAGCAATCATGATGGTTATCCATGTCGTGTGCAAGGATCGCCCTGAGGCCGATCGCATCGCGCAGGCGATTTTGGAGCGAAGGCTTGCCGCCTGCGTCAATATGCTGCCGGTCGAGTCCAAGTATGTGTGGAATGATGCTATTGAGTCTGCCTCGGAGGTCACCATGCTGATAAAGACGCGTAAGACGATGTTCGCGCGGGTATCAGCGCTAGTCAGGTCGATGCATAGTTATGATGTTCCTGCGATTTTTGCGTTCGATGTGGCGAAGGTCGATGATGACTACGCCCGATGGCTCTATGGTGTGGTCAAATGATGTCAAGGATTGAGCGCAAGATTCCTGGAGGGAAGCTTGTGCGTCTCGATGTGGGTGTGGTTGATGGAGTCGTTCGTTCTGTCGTCATGACTGGTGATTTCTTCCTGCATCCCGAGGATGCATTGAAGGACATCGAGGATGGCTTTGTGGGTGCGACTACTGCTTCTTTGGCTCAAGTCGCCCGTTCGCTGGAGATGTCGTTGGAGTCCGAGGGTGTGCGTTGTCTGGGATTCTCGATAGCGGATCTGGAATCCATGATAGGGGAGGCATTGCCGTGAACTGGCGTCTGCTTCCCTTCCAGGCCGCCTCCGCGGCGATGAATATGGCCATCGATGAGGCGATTCTCGAGAGCATTGCAGAAGGCAAGTCTCCTCCCACGATCAGGTTCTATGCGTGGCGGCCAAGCGCGGTGTCGATTGGTGTCTTCCAGGAGGCGGCAAAGGAGGTCCGTTTGGATGTGTGCAGGGCAAAGGGTGTCGATGTCGTGCGTCGCATCACAGGAGGCGGCGCGGTATATCATGACGCGGATGGAGAGATCACGTACAGTATCTTGGCCCCTGAATCCATGTTCCCTAAAGGGATAACTGAGTCCTATCATCTGATTTGCGGCTGGATTGTCGATGGCCTCGCAAAGGTGGGAATCGAAGGTCAGTTCCATCCGATCAATGACGTCATCGCGGGCGACAAGAAGATATCGGGCAACGCCCAGACAAGGCGCAAGAAGGTCTTGCTGCAGCATGGCACGATTCTCTACGATCTGGATGTGGATACGATGTTCGACGTGCTCGATGTCGGTCCGATCAAGATCAAGGATAAGGTCATAACGAACGTCAAGCAGCGCGTCACGTCGGTTCGGGATTTGGCGCCGGGTGTTTCCAAGGATGAGGTGCTCGACGCGATGCGGTGGGCCTTCCTTGCGGAAAAGAGGTGGTCCAAGGCCCCGTTGTCGGATGATGAGCGCATCGTTGCGGAGCGTTTGGCAAGGCAGAAGTATGGCTCTAAGGATTGGCTTATGCGTCGGTGACTATTTCTTACCCATCCCGAAAGAGTGTATCGCCGTTCCAAGGCCCTTCTCCGCGGCTTCCATGATTGCTTCTGGCATGGTGGGGTGGGGGTGGATGGTGTAGGCGATGTCTTCGAGCAGGGCGCCCATCTCGATGGCGAGCGTCAGTTCGCTGATGATGTCCGAGCTGCTCGCCCCGACGACTTCGGCGCCGATGACGCGGTGCGTCTTCGCATCGAAGACGATCCGTACATGTCCTTCAGGAGCGTCCAGCGTGAGTGATCGTCCGATGCTCGCAAGAGGTACTTTGGCTTCCGCTGCGTCGATGTCTTTCTTCTTCGCTTCATCCAAGGTCATGCCGGTCATGCTCACTTCGGGGTCGGAGAAGATGCACCAGGGCATGGAGGTGTAGTCGACTTCGCGTTTCCCCCCTCCGGCTGCTTCGGCTGCCACGCGTCCTTCGTACATGGCCTTGTGCGCGAGCATGGGGCCGGGGACGATGTCTCCGATGGCTAGGATGTGCGGATCGCTGGTGCGTAGTTTGGTGTCGACCGGGATCTGTCCGTGCGTATCGACTTTCACTTGTGTGCTTTCAAGTCCGATGTCGTCAGTGTTGGGTGTGCGTCCGACGCTGATGAGGACCTTGTCAGGGTACAGATTGAAGGGCTCGAATCCGCTGCCGCTTGCGGGGACGACGTGGATGCCTCGCCGTCCGTTGTCCGTGAATTGGTGGTCGATCCTCGCCCCGGTCCGGATGGTGATGCCGAGCTGCTCCATCTTCTTGACGATGAGCGCTCGTGTGTCTTCGGGCGCTTGGTCTTGGATGTGGTCGAGGAATTCGAGCGTGGTGACTTTGCTTCCGAGCTTCGCGAAGAGCATGCCCATTTCCACGCCGATGTAGCCTCCGCCGACGACGACGAGTTCTCCAGGGACTTGGCCGAGCGAGAAGATGTCGGTGCTGCTGATGATGAATTGGCCGTCGAACGGCAGGCCCGCAAGGTCGCGTGGTCTGCTTCCGGTGGCGAGGATGCATTGTGAGAAGTCCAGGTCGGTGACGTCTCCTTTTCCTTCGATGTGCACGCTGGTGCTGCTGGTGAATCTTGCCTTCCCTTCGATGAGTTCGATCTGGTAGTGTTTGAACAGTCCGGCTATGCCTCCTCTAAGCCGGGTGACGACGCCGTCTTTCCACGCCTGCGCCTTCGCGAGGTCGAGGCTTGCTGAAGCCTGGATGCCGAGTCGGTCCGCGGTGTGGATGCGGTGCAGGGTGTCAGCCACATGGATGAGTGCTTTGCTTGGGATGCATCCGACGTTCAGGCAGACTCCTCCGAGGGGTCCGGGTTCGATGACGGTGACCGTCCGGCCGAGTTCCGCCGCGCGGATGGCGGCGACGTATCCGCCTGGTCCGGCTCCGATGACGAGCAGGTCGGTTCTGGTGCGAAGGGCTCCGACGACCATTATCTGATCTCCAGATACCACAGCTCCGGCGCTTCGAGGTATCGTTTGATGGTGTTCATGAATTTGGCGGCGTTGGCCCCGTCGGTGATGCGGTGGTCGAATCCCAGCGTCATGCGCAGGATGTGTCTGGTCTCGATGGCGCCGCTTTCCTTGTTCACGACGGGTTCGGGTCCCATGCGTCCTACGCCTAGGATGGCGACTTCGGGTGAGTTGAGAAGTGGCGTGAAGTAGTCGCCGCCGATGCTTCCGATGTTGGTGATGGTCAGTGTGCTTCCTTTCATGTCTGATACGCTGAGCTTGCGGTCTCGTGCGGCGTGGGCGTATGCGACGATCTCTTGGGCGATCGTGAGGATGTCCTTCTTGTCTGCGTCGCGAACGACTGGCACGAGCACTCCTTCTGGCGTGTCGACGGCGATGCCGAAGTGGCGCTCAGCAAGGTACGTGATCTCTCCTCTTTCCATATCGAGCCGTGCGTTGAATTCAGGATGCTCCTTGAGGGCTTCGATGGTTGCCTTGATGATGAATGGGAGGTACGTGATCTTGGTGTCGGGTGATTTCTGCTTGAGCGTCTCGCGGATGGTCACCAGCGGAGTGATGTCCACGCGTTCCATGTGCCACACGGTAGGTGTCTTCCATGCTTCTTGCATGTGTCGTGCGATTGCTTTGCGCATGCCGCTCATCGCTTCGGTGCGTCCTCCTGTTGCTCTTGGGGATGGTGCGGGTGCAGAGGGGTGGCTTCCCTTGTCGAGGTCGTTTTTCTCGATGCGTCCGCCTGGTCCTGTCCCTGTGACTGTGTGCAGGTCGATGTCGTGTTCTCGGGCGTATTGGCGGGTTGATGGTGAGGCGATCCCAGCAGCACCTGTAGGTGCGGGACCTGTCGGCGTCGATGTCCCTCTCTTTCCGTCGAGGGCGTGGTGGACGTCGTCCATGGTGACTTCGCCGTGGATCCCTGTGCCGTGGATGTTCGCGATGTCGAGTCCGTGTTCTTGGGCGAATCGTCGCGTGCTGGGGATGGCCATGCCTCCGGTGGAGGTGACTGATGGAGATGCAGTTGGGGGTGCAGGTATGGGTGTTGCTTGAGTAGTGTTAGGCGGCGCGGTGCTCGCCGCGGTTGATTGCTGTGGCTGTTGCGCGTCGTTCTTTTCCGCTGTGGGCGCTCCGCCGGTGTCGAAGTCCGCAAGCGGTGTCCCTACTTTGATGATATCTCCGACAGATCCGTACAGTTTCGTCACGGTCCCGCTGACCGGGCTCGGGATCTCGACGAGCGCTTTGTCTGTCTCGATCTCTGCGAGGACGTCGTCTTCTTTGATGCTCTGGCCTGCCTTAGTGTGCCAGCTGACGAGCTTGCCTTCGGTGATTCCTTCTCCCACGTCGGGGAATGTGAATTGCATGATCAGTAGTGCATGGTCTGCTCGATGGCCCATCGGATCTTGTCTGCGGACGGCAGGTACGTGTTCTCGAGCGCGTAGAGCGGGAATGGTGTGTCATATCCGGTCATGCGGCGCACGGGTGCGCGCAGATGCAGGAATGCTTTTTCCATGATGCGCGCGGCGATCTCCGCCCCAAGGCCGCAGGTGCGCGGGTCTTCGTGGACGACGACGCATCGTCCGGTCTTCTTCACGGACGCGATGATGGTCTCATCGTCCAGCGGGCTGAGCGTGCGCAGGTCGATGACTTCGCAGTCCCACGTTCCTTTGACCTGTTCGGCGACGTCGAGGCAGTCCCGCAGGGACGCGCCGTATGCGATGAGCGTGATGTCTCTTCCGGCTCGCGCCACGTTCGCTTTTCCAAGCTCTACCGTGTAGGATTCCTCTGGGATGTCGTCGCGGTATGCGCGGTAGAGCTTCATCGGTTCGAAGAAGAGGGTCGGGTTGGGGTCTCTAATCGAGGCGAGCAGCAGTCCTTTGGCGTCGTGCGGATTTGAAGGAAGCACGACCTTCAGTCCTGCGGTGTGCACGTAGATGGATTCGTGTAGCTCGCTGTGCAGGTCCAACGCCCGCACGCCTCCGCCGTAGGGGCTGCGCACAAGCATCTGCAAGGCGATCTTTCCGCTTGAACGAGATCGGTATTGGCCCATCTGTCCTTTGATGGTGTGGTAGGCTTCGTAGAGGAATCCTGAGAACTGGATTTCCGCCACAGGATGCATGCCGTAGATTGCCATCCCCAATGAGAGGCTGAGCACGCCGTCTTCGGAGAGAGGTGTGTCCGTAACTCGCTTGGTTCCGAACTTGGCTTGCAGTCCGTCCGTGACGCGGAAGACCCCTCCTTGTTTTCCGACGTCCATGCCGAGCACGACCATTTTGGAGTCCGCTTGCATCTCCAGGTGCAGTGCGTGGTTGAGGGCTTCGAGCATGTTGGCTTTCATTTCGAGCCTCCAAGCCATGCACGGAATGCGGTGAGCTCGTCGCGCTGTTCCAGCAGGGTCGCCGTCGGTTTGTCGTACACATTATCGAAGATTTCGAGTGCTTCTGGTTTGGGGATGGCGAGCGCCGCTTCCTGTTCTGCTTTGATGTGCGCTTCAAGTTCCGCGTGCAGGGATTCCTCCTTTCCGTCGTCCCAGAGTCCTCGGTCGGTCAGGTAGATGCGCAGGCGTCTGATGGGGTCGCGTGATTCTCCGCTCTTGATCTCGTCCAGAGTGCGGTATCGGGTCTGGTCGTCGCTTGTGGTGTGGTCGCCCATGCGGTGGGTGAGCGCTTCTATGAGTGTGGAACCTTTTCCTTCGCGCGCTCGGGCCAGGGCCTCGCCGGTGACTGAGTACACTCCGAGCGGGTCGTTTCCGTCGACTTGGATGCTGCGTACGCCGTATGCGATGCCTTTGGCGGCGATGCTGCGTGAGTGCGTCTGTTGGCTCAGAGGTACGCTGATGGCCCATTTGTTGTTCTGGCAGAAGAAGACGCAGGGCAGGTTGAAGACGCCTGCGAAGTTCATGCCTTCGTGGAAGTCCGCTTCGCTCGTCGCCCCTTCGCCGAAGTACGTGATGACTCCGATAGGGTTGCTGCTCAGCTGCGCCCCCCATGCGCATCCTGCGCCGTGGCCGATCTGTGTCGCGACGGCGATCTGCACGGGGGACATGTGGAATGTGCTTGGCGGTGTCGTCCCTTTGACGTCGCCCATGAAGTAGGTCCAGAATTGGTGGATGGGGATGCCTTTGGCGATGAAGACGCAGATTTCGCGGTATGAGGGGAAGATCCAGTCTGCCGCGTCGGTGGCCATGGCGCTCGCCACTTGGGCTGCTTCTTGGCCGCGGATGAGTGCGTAGGTGCTTGTGGCCCCTCGCCGTTGGAGCTTGACCGCCTTCTCGTCGAACATGCGGCACAGGACCATGGTTCGGTACATGAAGATGATTCTCTCGTCGGACAAGAAGTGGGGGTGGGGGTTCAGGGCGCCATCTACGCGTCCTTGTTCATCGAGAATCTGGACGTATTCTATATTGTAGTTGTCTGGATCCTGCGTACGCGGCATCGCCCACCTCTTTTGGATGATTTGAAGATGCCTTCTTTATAATCTTTATGATTTCTCGGGATGTGGAGAAAATCTGAGTTCCGCGCATGAGGGTGAGCGTGATTGCTGGCTGGAGAGAGGCGACAAGGGGGACGCCCCAGACGGGGAATGTCGCTAATCGATGCGAGCAGGGCAGCAATCGCTAGATTGTGTTTGCGTTCCGCATGCTTTCTCTCTTGAGGGCGTCGACATACAGTTCCGCCGCGCGGTACGATGACCGCACGAATGGGCCTGCTGCCACGTACAGATAGCCCATGCGTTCGCCTTCGCGCTTGTAGTGTTTGAATTGTTCTGGCGCGATGTACGAGTGCAGGGGATAGTGTCTGCTGCTTGGCTTGAGGTATTGGCCGATGGTGAGGATGCGTGCGCCTGCGTCGAAGGCGTCTTGCATGCTCCTGACGACTTCCTCAGAGGTCTCTCCCATGCCGACCATCAGGCCGGTCTTCGCGATGATCTTCGCATTGCCGTCGTTGATGGCGCGTATGACTGCAAGTGATTGTGCGTAGTTGGCGCGTCTGTCTCTGACTTTGCCTTGCAGGCGTTCGACGGTCTCTATGTTGTGCGCGATGACGTCGGGCCCGGCGGCGCACAGGAGCGAGATGAGCTCACGCCTCCCGGAGAAATCAGGGATCAATGTCTCGATGAGCGTGGTTGGGCGAGCCTCTCGGATGGCGCGCACGCACGCGGCGAAGTGTCCTGCGCCTTCGTCCTCGAGGTCGTCGCGGTCGACGCTGGTGATGACTGCGTACTTGAGATTCATCTCGGCGACGGATTCGGCGAGTTTTCGTGGCTCGTCACGGTCGACTGATTGGCCTTTGCGCGACGTCTTGATGTTGCAGAATCTGCATCCCCTTGTGCATATGTCGCCGAGGACCATGAATGTGGCGGTGCCGTGTCCGGCCCAGCACTCGTTGATGTTGGGGCAGTGGGCTTCTTCGCAGACGGTCACTAATCCCTTGCTTCGCAGGATTTCTTTGATTCTGGGATATGATTCTCCGTAGCGTATCTTGATCTTCAGCCATGCAGGTTTGGGTTCGGTGCCTGCGATATGGATGATGTCTGGGTCCATCAGGACTCTTTGATTGTTGTCCTTAAATAATTTGTTGCGTCCAGGTTGAGTCGCCTCAGTTGAGTTGAGAAGAGTGCTGCCTTGGAGAGAAATCCTGAGCATGCGATACGCATATTGCATATTGCGCATACGAGGTCTTCTCCCGCGACCGCACGGGAGTGGTAAGCCTCCGCAGTGCTATTCTGCCGGATGATATCGATTGATGTGACTTGACTTTGCATTCCTCTTTGGTCTTTCTCCATTGTCAACATCTTCTATACTGATATTCGTTTCGACCGCGCGTGGTGTCTGTTGATACCAAAAGAATTAAAAACATCCTCGGAGTTGGTGCGGTTCATGGGTTGGCTGCAGACTGTGTATTTCGGGAACACCACATATGCTTACATCCTTTTTGTCGCCACCTTGCTGATCGGATTCTTCGTCGGTAAGATATTCTACATCTTCAGCAGCACGGTCATCAAGAGGATGACGCGCAAGACCAAGACGACGATTGATGATGCGTTGCTTGAGGTGACTGAGAGGCCGCTGGTCTACTTCATCTTCATCGCGGCGTTCTATGTGGGCATCAAGATGCTCGTCTTGCCTGTTTCGGTCGAGAAGATACTCGTCGAGGCCGTGCGCATCGCCTTCATGATTGATGTGACTTGGCTGCTCATCCGCTTCGTCAATATTGCGGTCGACCACATGATGGCCCCGCTCAAGAGCAAGACGGGCGCCGACATCGATACGCACATGCTGCCGGTGATCAAGAAGATTATCACGATCCTGATCATCATCATTGGCGGCATCATGATCATCAGTCAGATGGGCTTCAATGTGGCGTCGCTGCTGACTGGCCTTGGCCTCGGCGGCCTGGCGTTCGCCCTCGCGGCGCAGGACTTGCTCTCGAATCTGTTCGGCGGCATGGCCATCCTGTCGGACAAGCCGTTCAAGATTGGGGATCGCATCAAGATGGCTGATGCAGATGGGTATGTCACGCGGATTGGGCTTCGCTCGACGACGCTCGAGACGCTTGCCAAGACTCAGGTCATCATCCCGAACAGTCTGATCGCCAAGGAGAAGCTTGAGAATGTCACGCGCGAGCCCGCGCGCAGGATCATGTTCGACATCGGTGTGGAGTACAGCACCAGCGCCGCGAAGCTGGAGAAGGCCAAGCGGATCATCGAGGGCGCGGTCAGACGGTGCAAGTATACTCGCGATGATTGCGTGATAGCCTTCGCAGAGTTCGCGGACTCATCGCTCAATATCAAGGTGATCTATTGGATCCCTGATGTCGATTATTATTGGAAGGCGCAGGACCAGGTGAATCTTGAGATCAAGAGGAATTTCGAGAAGGCGCGCATCTCGTTCGCCTTCCCGACGAGGACGATCCATATGGTGAAGGGGTGAATGATGGAGATGGTTGCGCAGGGGGTTGAGGATGTGCATCTGCAGCTGCAATGTATCGATGAGCAGATCATGCTTCTGCTCGAGCAACGCTTCGAGACCCTCAGGGGATTTGTCCTTGGGACCCGTAAGGTCATGCAGGACTATCCTGGGTCGGCAGAGCGTATCGATCGGAGCCCCTTCGGCGAGTTGTGCAAGGAGATCTTTCACAAGGTCGATGACGCAGCGATCAAGCATCAGAAGTCGGTGCTCAAGGATATCTCTTAGAGCTTGCTGTCTTGATAGATTTCTTGCGTGCGTTTCCAGATCTCTTCATACGTCGTGACTTTCCGTTTGATGAGGATCTCGCAGATGGCTTCCACTTGCGAGCGCACCAGCGCGGTCTTGTAGATGTGCACGAGGAGCATTTCGCGCAGTTCCTGCTCGGTCATGTCTGCGGGAAGCGGCGCGGTCTTTGCGGGTGCTGGCTTTTCGGCCTTTGCTCGCGGCATGGGATTCCCTGTGCAGGTCAGGTATAAAAATGTTGCCGTTTGGATGGCTGTTCAGGACGCGGATGGTCGGGCCCTATTTCAGTTCGCGGACCATTTTCTCATGAGTGCGTTCTGCTTCGACGAGTTGCTCGAATGTCTTGTTTATTTCGGCGTTGTTGCTGTGCTGCAGCATGAATTGATAGATTTCCCTCAGACCTTTCTCTTCGGTTAGGGCCAGTTCGCGAAGATGTGAAGGTATGGGTTGCTTCGCAGGGATGTCTGCATGCAGGGACATGAATGCCTTGCAGAGGTTCCCGAGGTGGGTGACGCTGTCGAGCACAAGCGCTTCGACATGTTTGGTGTTCTTGGAGTAGTTGAGGTTCTCCAGGTTGTCAAGGTAGAACGTGATCGTCTTGACCTCTCCGTCCATGTTCTTCTTCATCATACGCAGAAGATCTGCCTTGCCGATGTTCTTCTTCATGCTGTTGTCCATAGGGTTTTCACGCTCCGCACGGTGAATCTGATGTTGGCGTGGACCCTCCTTGAGAGCGGATATAAATCTTTCGATGCTCGCGCGCAGTAGATTGAGATTCTCATCTTGTGGCTTGGCGCGCCGTTCTTTGGGCTGCAGGTGGGCTACACAAAGATTCAAGGTCGCAGAGAGGGGTCTTTCTTCACGTCCTCCTGCGGCAACAAGATTTAAATAGCTGCGCAGCGTGTGCACAGCAGTGAGGGGTGAGAGTGTGGTTCGTGTCGCTATCAATGGGTTTGGAAGGATTGGACGGATGGTGTTCCGTGCCGGTTTCAAGGATGTCGACGTTGTCGCCATAAATGATCTTGCGGATACCGCGTCGCTTGCGTACCTTCTCAAGGTCGATTCTACGCAGGGTCGCTTCGCGGCTGAGGTCGGCCATGATGATCACGCGATCATCGTGGATGGCAAGCGCATCTCGGTATTCGCCGAGAAGGATCCTTCGAAGCTTCCTTGGAAGGATCTGGGTGTCGATGTGGTCATGGAGTGCACTGGCATCTTCCGCAAACGCGCTCAGGCCGCGCTTCATCTGGATGCTGGCGCACGTAAGGTGCTCATCAGCGCGCCGTCCTCCGATGCTGATTTCGTCGTCGTCAAGGGGGTCAATGAGCATGAGTATGAGGCGGACAAGCATCATATCATCAGCAATGGTTCGTGTACGACGAACTGTCTTGCGCCAATCGTGAAGGTACTCAATGACAATTTTGGAATAGTCAATGGATTCATGACGACGGTGCATTCGTACACGGCCGACCAGCGTCTCATCGACACGTTCCATCAGGATTTCCGCAGGGCGCGTGCCGCCGCAGTCAATATCATTCCGACGACGACTGGCGCGGCGAGCGCCGTCGCGCAGGTGATTCCGTCGCTCAAAGGCAAGCTTGATGGCATCGCGATCCGTGTGCCTACGCCAACAGGCAGTGTGACCGACTTCGTCTGCAATGTCGCTCGCGGCACTTCTGTCGACGAGATCAACAATCTATTCAGGCAGGTCGCTCAGTACCATCTCAAGGGCATAATCGAGTATTCTGAGGAGCCTCTGGTCAGCACGGATATCATCGGCAATCCGCACTCGTGCATATTCGACGCGAAGACGACGAGCGTCATCGGCGGGACCCTGGTGAAGGTCTTGGCGTGGTACGATAATGAGTGGGGCTATTCGTGTAGGATGGTCGACATCGCAAGGCTG
>JBDRLR010000065.1:0-3325 GCA_043812855.1 Nanobdellota archaeon
ATGAAGAGCATGATGCTGATGATGAGGCGCGGGTAGCTGACTCGTTGGATGAGTGCGCAGAATTTCTTGGTGAGCGCAACGGCGAGGATGGTCGCGATGCCTGCGGCGAAGAGCGCGACGCACAGCATAACGATGATCGTCACGCCTTGCGCCGCGCCGACGAGGTCCATGACGGCGACGATGGCGCCGTTGCGTGCTTTCTGGATCGTTGCGAGCGTCGCGATGCTCAGCACGAAGTTGACGGTCGTGATGCTGCCCAGAAGGATGAGGAATCCTCCATCGTGCATCTTTCGCGTCAGTGTTCGTCCGATGACTGCGGCGGTTCCTGCGCCAAGACCGGGCAGCATGGCGGTGAGGAATCCACTGCATTGCCCCGCTCCGCTCGCTTTGATGATGGTGGATGTGTCGATCTGCAAGGGGATGTCGTGCTGTTTCGGTATGCGCTGCGCGCTCAGCAGGCTGTAGGCGAGTGTCGAGATGCCGAACATGCCGGACAAGAGAGGGAAGAGTGGTTGTTGCATGGGACTGCTCAGCACGACGACACCCAGAAGTCCTGCGGCGGCGAAGATGAAGAGTGCCCAGATGCTTCGTCTGTCCTTGATGATCATGGTGGATGCGACGACGAGGAGTATCCATCCGACGGAGCCCTTGATGAAGGGATAGATGGTCTTGATGACAAGGGTGAAGAAAGGGAAGAGTGTGATGGACAGGATTGCGCCGGCGAGGCTTCCGATGATGGTCAGGTGGACCGCTTGGCGTCCGAGTCCTTTGAGGAGGAATCGGTGTCCGGGAAGCACGCCGAGGGCCGTGGATTCTTCGGGTGCGCCAAGGAAGATGCTCGGGATGCTGTCAAGGAAAGTGTGCGTGACGGCCATGGCGATGATGAAGCAGGCCAGGGCGAGCGGCGGCGCGATGCCTGCAAGCGACGCGGCGATGGACACGAGCAGCGCCGAGACCAAGTTGACGTGGATACCTGGGGTGAGGCCTGTGATGATGCCTGAGAGGATGCCGATAAGCACGAAGATAAAAATCTCGATGGACATGAAAGGGACATCGGAGTCACATTAATAGGATTTGCCAGGCGCAATGCTCGGCAATTTCGGTCGCGACAAGGATACATGCTGAACAGCGTGTGGACATTGGAGAAACCACGGTCACGGACGATCTTCTTTCGATTGCCTTCGATCCTGATTATTAATGACTGCCAATGAAAATGAATCCGAAACCGATCACGACGCACCTTGCCGCACTGACCGCGCCTTGACGTTCAAGGTAACGCTGAACGCTGCATTCTCAGCAGAAGCTATTTGAACCCGTGTCGATTCGTGTCCGCCATGGAAGAGAAGACGGTCGCGGACACGAGAATCCTGGACCTGGCTATCCAGTCCATAGCGTCGAGCGGAAGCGGTGTCGGGTTTATCGATGAAGAGGGGTTCACGCGGCCCGTGTTCGTCCGCTACACGGTCCCAGGCGACGTCGTCCGTGCGCAGGTCTCCCGCAGATACAAGAGGTATTATGAGGCGAGCCTGGTCGAGATACTCACGCCGTCGCCGCAGCGGGTGATTCCGCTGTGTCCGCATTTCGGTGTCTGCGGCGCGTGCGATTTCCTGCATATGTCGTATGAGCAGCAGCTGAGGAGCAAGGAAGCGCTGCTTCGCCAGGCGCTCGAAAGGTCAGGACTGACCATTGAGCACGTAATGATCGTTCAGGCAGACCACCCTCTGCGCTATCGCGCGAAGGTGAGGGTGTTCTCGCGTGACGGCGTCGTCGGTTTCTCGGCGAGAAAGTCCAACGAGGTCGTCCCCATCGCGCATTGCGATATCGTCCGCGAAGAGCTGAATGCTGTCTTCGGTGAACAATCGCTTCCTCGAGGAGAGCACGCATTCGCGTATGATGAGCGCAGCGCAAGGATAACAGACAGCGAGTGTTTCTACACAGTCGAGGACTGTGTCTTGGCGTTCCATCCTAAGGGATTCGTGCAGAGCAATCTGGGGATGAATGCGCGCCTTGTCCGTCTGGTGCTTTCGCTCATCCCAAAGGGGACTGTCCTTGATCTGTACGCCGGGAACGGCAACTTCAGCGTTCCTCTCGCCAAGAGGGGTGATGCGGTGGTCGCGGTCGAGGGTGATGCGCGAGGATATTCGTTGCTGCGCTCCAACGCCCTTGCCAATGGCGTGACGATCGCCGCGCATCGAGAGGACGTGAAGGACTATCTTCGCGCGAACCAGATAACGCAGGCAAGCGTGCTCCTGGACCCGCCGAGGACTGGCGCGGCGGATGTCATCGCGTGCCTTGGGGCCGCCGCGCAGACCATCGTGTATGTCTCCTGCGACGCGCGCACTCTATCGAAGGACCTGGCATCTCTTTGCGCGGGAGGATACACCATCTCCTCAGTCCATATGATAGACATGTTTCCCCAGACAAGACACGTCGAGACGGTCGTCTGCCTGCGAAAGGATGGATCCGCACAGAATAGTATTTAAGCGAGTCCCGCGCGCTATCTGACCATGTTCCGCTACATGCTCGCTCCGCTTGAGGACACATCTGACGACGCGCTGCGCACGCTCTGTCATCGTCACGGAGCCGACCTTACCTTCACGGAGATGACGAGGCTCTCTTCATTGGCACGAAACAACAAGAGCACATGGGAGAAGATCAGCAGCAAGAGTGACACACCTACGGTCATCCAGATCGCTGCGCTCAAGGAGGACGAGCTACGCTCTTTTCTTGATGCCTATGTTCCGCAGAAGGGATTCGCGGGCTTCAATCTCAACTTGGGATGTCCGAGTCCTCAGTTGGTGCGTCTGGGCATGGGTTGCGCGCAGATGAAGCGCGTCGAGAAGACAAGACGGCTCGTGGCGCAGGTGAAGGACAGAGGGTATCCTTGCAGCATCAAGATGCGGCTCGGCGCCAACCGGTTCGAGAAGGAGAAGAAGGTCTACTTGAACGTCCTCGGTGCGGTCGATGCCGATTTCTTCGTCGTGCACGCGAGGCACGGCGGGCAGCATTACGAGTCGCCGGCGGATTCGTCGGTGTATGAATCCTGCGTGGCGACGGGCAGGACGATCATCGCCAATGGAGATATCACGTCGGGTGAGCAGATCGCGCATCTCAAAGAGATCGGAGTCGGCGGCGCCATGATCGGGCGGGCTGCCGTGCGCTTCCCAGCCATCTTCGACGCGCTCAAGGGAAGGCCGACACCGTCGCTCGACGATCTCAAGGAGGAGTATCTGGCGCTCAGCAGGCGCTTCGGTGCTCAGCAGAAGTATAGGGAGAATGTCCTCAAGCGTCTGGGGACGCAGATCACGACGGTCTCTGAGAATGG
>JBDRLR010000066.1:0-2952 GCA_043812855.1 Nanobdellota archaeon
ATCCTGATGGCGGCACGGTGACGTACTCCTATAATGAGCTTGGCCAGATGGATACGGTGGATGAGGGTGATGGTCACGTGACGACGCTCGAGTACACCGAGCAGGATCGGATCAACAGTATTCTGTATCCGAACGGCATGCGGACGACGTACGATTTCGATGAGAATGAGCGCGTGACGCGGACCCTGACGACGGGGATGCAGCGTGGGCAGCCGCGGTTCGCTTCCGACGGAAGCTATATCGGCGTCAATCTGGTTCCATCGACTTTTGAGGAGAGGATCACGTACGACAAGGTCGGCAACGTCCTGTCCATAACGGATGGTGTCGATAGGTCCGCGCGCTTCCTGTACGATGATAAGTATCAGCTCATCGGCGTCACGGACGGTGTCTTCCCTGCGGGGCGTTACTTGCAGAGCATGAGCTTCGACTACGCTCCTACGGGTGATAGGCTCTTCAAGAATCAGGGCACGGACAGCCAGACGCAGTACTTCTACGACACAGACTCCAGTGGGCTTCGTGAGAGCCATCGGCTTGAGCGTGTCGAGCAAGGAGGCATGACCACACGCTACGGCTATGATGTCAACGGGAACATGGTCGCAAAGGTCGGATGGCAAGAGACAAGCCTGTGCGATGTCGGATCCACGATGGGCCTGACTACGACAGACACCGCTGACGGCAAGTTTCTGCTCTTCGGAGTCAAGGCCGATGTGGGAAGCGATGTCCGGGTCGCCTATGACTACTTGTGGAAGGATCGCGCCAGAGAAGAGCGGGCAGTGCACTACGAATGGGACGCACAAGTGAAGGAGTACACAGGAGACCGGCTGTGCAGCTACGAATACGAGCAGAACAGTCCCGTGACGACATATGTTGAGCTGAGCCGCCAGAACATGGTGGATTGGGATGGTGATGGCGACTACAATTGGCGCGATGATCCGACGCGCGCCGAGGTCTGCGGGACGCTATTCGCGTGGGATTGTTCGGCGTGGTACGACGGTCTGGCGCATCAGAAAGAGCACTTCCACGTGTTCATCGGCGGAGAGAACAACAACAAGGACTCGACGCAGTACTTCTATGACTTCAAGAACAGGCTTCGCATGATACTGTTCCCTGGCGGCAAGTGCAGTGAATACCGCTACAACGGCGACACACGCGTCACAAAGCTCGAAGGAGGAGAACGTGTCGACTATGTCCTGGGTCCGGGTGGTGTCGCATACGAAGCAGTGTATGAGACTGACTATGGCTCATGCGCATATGGAAGATACCTGACTGAACGAAATCCGCTCGCAAGGATCTGACAATGACTCAGCCGCACCACAAGATAGGATTGTTGGCGACAGTAATGGTATTCGCCTTCGCATTCCTCCTTGTCGGCGTGCAGGAACAGATGTACTCTGGTGAGGGTTTCAAGGTTGCAGGCATGGGTGGCGTGTCGAAGGTCGCGGTGGGTGCGCAGCGTGTGGTGCCTGCCGCCGTTCCAGTGGTGTCGGTTGAGGTGTTTGATCCGTCGACGATCAGTGTCTCTGCAGGTAGGGATGTGTCGGTGCCGTCGGGTCAGAGGAGGTATACGTATGCCTTTGGTGTTCTCAGCAGCACAAGTGATGGACTGACGCAGTATCATGTCCAGGATTATCTGGGTTCGACGAGGTTGACGACTTCGTTCTCAGCTGTGCGGTCGAGTTCGCTTGATGTCTTGCCGTTTGGGGAGACGTTGAGGTCAGGTGCGGGCACTGGTGCGAGCAGGTACGGGTTCACGGGGAAAGAGATGGACGTCAGTAGCGGTCTGCATTACTTCGGTGCTAGGTACATGGATTCCCTGTCTGGCAGGTTCACAAGCGTCGACCCGGTTGCCGATGAGGTCCGCACGCCCTATCATTACACCTACGACAATCCTCTGCGCCTCGTGGATCCTGACGGCCGATTCGTCAGCGTGATGACTTTGCAGAGATTGGTCATACAGCAGCAGCATGAAAGCGACAAGGATAATTCAGGGGAAGCCAGGGATGCACTCCATACATTTAATGAACTCGCGGAGAAGCAGGGAATGATGGTCACGTTCATCCGAGGAGACCGCACAGCGGGACGGACCAAAGAAGAAGTGCTCAGCGCGTCTATGCGCCGCACGAGCTACATGCTTGGCCTGCCATCATTGATGCCATGGAACAAGTTCTTCGGCGGATTCGACAACGCATTGAAACATGAAAGCACAACGGTGCGAAGCAGTGGACCATCCAATGGGAAAGATGCGATAGCAGGCATAGAAGGGGGTCTGGAGCCCGCGGGCGATCCTGATGGACGGTCAGTCAGATTGCTGTATTTCTATGCTCATGGCGGCGAACAAGGGATAGCGCTATCAGCAGAGACGGACACAGAAGGACAGACGCAGATTAACAGATTGACTCAGGAAGACCTCAAGAACGCCGAAGTGACGCAAGGATATGATTTGTGTATCGTCAACAGCTGCGCGATAACTGATGACTTCGCGGCTGAACTCAGCGCTAAGATAGGTGGGGCGCCGGTCGTATATTGGAGCGGGACACCAGTAATATCCAGCAATGTAGCTCCAGGACCGTATGGGTCGTATCATGGGTATCACCTGAATGTGATCCAAGCAGAGCGACGGCCGCAGACAGAGATCGCGGCATCAAAATGACATCTCATCATTATCCCTTGCTGGCCTGTGTGCTGCTGGTTGCTGTGGCATTCTCCTTGTTGAGCGTCCAGCTTGACAGGGTTGGTGAGGGTTTCAAGGTCGCGGTGGGTGCGCAGCGTGTGGTGCCTGTTGTCGTTCAAGTGGTGTCTGTTGAGGTGTTTGATCCGTCGATGGTGAGTGTTTCTGCGAGCAGGGATGTGTCGCTGCCTTCAAGCCAGACTCGCTACACCTATGCGTTTGGTGTTCTGGCGAGTACGGCTGATGGCCAGACGCAGTATCATGTCCAGGATTATCTGGGGACG
>JBDRLR010000067.1:0-4135 GCA_043812855.1 Nanobdellota archaeon
TAGTGAGTTGACGAGCATCTTGTCCATCCCTTTGGGTCCCAGCGTCGTACGCACGGTCTCGCCGACGAGCTTCGCCGCGGCGATGTTGAGTCGCTGCGCGTCTCGTCCTGCGGTGCGTCGGGAATTGCTTGGGAGTATGAATATTGGTTGCAAAGGTTGGTCGTTCATGGGCAGGGGGAGCGATTCTGTGTTTAAAAGGGTTCTGGAGCGAAGGAAGAATGTCTTCTTGCGTGCCTGCCTCTCGCTTAAGTATTGCGGTTGGTTTATGGCGCTGCGTCCCCGTCAACGGTTTCGGCCCTTGACTCCGAGGTGGGTTGCAGTCTACGCCTGCAAGCCCACAACGTGGCATTCATCCTACGAGAGGGCCACGATGAGGGACTGTAAGTCCCTCCTGTTTGGATGCACCACATCGAAAATCAGAGATTTTCGTGCGCCGGAAACGCAGGCGTTTCCGAGCGTTTGTTAAAGGGTGCTGGGACAACCCTCCGCGACGCGCTTGATTCTCAAAGGATGCCGTGCTTACGGGCGAACACAAGCAGGATCGAAAGACAGCTGACAAGTGGGATGGCTCCTGCGGAGAATGTCGGCCTACAGTCAAGGCAGGGTGTGTTCGCAGCACGGCATCCTGATTGTAGCTCGCCTTAAGGCAGGCACTGTTTGGTCATCCGTGCTTACTCCTCTTGGTCTTCGCGTCTGATGACTTTGACGGAGTCCATCTTCAGCGTCAAAGGGATGGGTACGGCTGCTTCGAGCAGTTCCACGACCACTTCGTCTTTTTGCTTGTCGACGCGTGTGATCTTGCACTTCTCGCGTTTGAAGGGGCCTGAGATGATCTCGGCGATGTCGTTCTTCTGTATGTTGACTTCCTTCTTGACGCGCTCGAGCATGTGTTCGATCTCTCCGTACTCGATCGTGTGCGGCAGCACTCCGCGGGCGTAGGGTACGCCGAATGCCGCTTGTTCTGCGTCCCCAAGCGTAGCGGCTTCCACGAAGATGTAGCCTCGCATGCCGTGGGGGCGTATGACCGTGAAGACGTCGATCTTCTTTCTTTCGACGTTGCTGGTGATGAAGCTCATGACTTGGTCTTCGCGGTTCGCGGTGGTGCGCAGCGCGAAGATCTTGACGTCTTCTCTGCTGGGTGCTTCTGCGTGGGTGTCGATTTTCTCTGGTTCGGATTTGGGTTCGTCGGTCATGGTATCACGTGATGAGTGTCTTGATCATTGCCAGGACGAATCCGATGAAGCCGATGAGCGCGATGCCCAGGCCAGCTACCTTGACGGTGACGCGGAACTCGTCCTTGGTCGGTTTCTTGGTGATGCGCGGCACGCGCCTGCATTCTTCGATGAAGCTTTGTAGTGTCATGGTGTTCACACGAATTCGATCCCTAGCTCGTTCTGCAGGTCGCTCTTCTTCTCCCGCGCCTGGCTCTTTCCGCGTATCTGCGTGCTCTTCACGCCGGTGACGATGAGCATGACGCGGATCATGCCATCGAGGTCGTCGCTGATCTGGGCTCCCCAGATGAGGCGTGCGTCTTCGTCGAGTTTGTTGGATACGACTTCGACGATCTTGCGGGCTTCCTCAAGGGTCATGTCGTTGCCGCCAGCCACGTTGATGAGTGCGCCGTTGGCTCCGCTGATGTCGACGTCGAGTAGCGGATTGTTGATGGCCTTCTCGACGGCTTCTATCGCTCTGTTGTCTGAGTCTGATTCGCCGACTCCGATGAGTGCGACGCCGCCGTTCCCCATGACTGCGCGGATGTCCGCGAAGTCCAGGTTGACGAGTCCTGCTTTGGTGACGAGTTCGGCGATGCCTTTCACGGCGTTCGTGAGTATCTCGTCCGCGATCTTGAATGCGGTCTGCAGGGGCAGGTCGGGTGCGATCTCGAGCAGTTTGTCGTTGGGGATGACGATGAGGGTGTCGACGTTGCGCTCCAGGTTCTCAAGGCCGATGAGTGCGTTTTCGCTTCGTCGGTTCCCTTCCATCATGAAGGGCAACGTTACGACGCCGACGACAAGCGCGCCGCTCTTCTTGGCGATCTCTGCTATGACTGGCGCGCTTCCTGTTCCGGTTCCGCCTCCAAGGCCGCACGTGATGAAGACGAGGTCTGAGTTGGCGACGGCGCTCTTGATCTCCGCCTCTTGTTCGCGGGCGGCTTCTTCGCCGACTTTCGGGATGCTTCCTGCGCCGAGGCCCTTGGTCGTTTCTTGGCCGATGAGGATCTTCTTGTCCGCGGTCGTGTAGAGCAGGTCTTGTGCGTCGGTGTTGATGGCGATGGTCTCGGCGCCTACGATGCCGACTTCGCTGATGCGGTTGATGGTGTTGTTTCCGCCTCCTCCTGCTCCGATGACTTTGATCTTGGCGCGCTGTAGGGCAAGGAGCTCTTCGAGTCTCTCATCGATAGCATTGTGGCCTTTATGGCTTGTCTTGTCCGACCGTTCCTTTGCGCTTTCGATGATTGAATCCAAATGGGCACCTCCCCTGATGGGGTGGATTGCGTGCTTACTGGTTTATATACTTTGTTGTTACGCTGCTTCTTTTTTCTCGTCGGTGGAGTCCTTTTTCGGAGCCGAATTGACGAACGTGAGCTTCTTGATGCTGGTTGCGCTGGCGACCTGTCCTTGCAGCTGTTCCGCGAATGGTGCGGGCAGACCGAATGGTATGGTGATGGTCGCCTCGTCGCCCGTGACTGCGATGGTCGCGTTGTGCAGGTGGATCATGTCCAGGAAGACCTTGACTTGCTCCTCTGGCTTGTCGATGAAGTCCACGACTTCCACGTCGTACGTGAGGTCTTTGGATGCTAGCGGATGGTTGAAGTCCACGACGACGCGTCCGCCCGTGACAGTGCGGACGACACCGTAGTTTCCGTCGATATCGACGTCCATGCCCACCCTTGGATTGATCTTCTGTTTCTTGAAGATGCTGACTGGCACGAGCTTGAGGAGTTTGCCGTCCTTCTTGCCGAAGGCGTCCACGTCTTTGATAGAGAAGGTGTACTTTCCCTTCTTCTTGCCTATGATTTGCTCGTCGATGCCGGGCAGCAATTGGCCTTTGCCTACGCAGATGGATGCGGGTCCATAGTGTTTGTGCCCATCGCCTCCGATGTCGTGGGCTTTGGCGATGGCCTGGTCGGTCGTGTCGAAGATCTCGCCGGTCTCGGCGATCTTGCCGGTGTAGTTGATATGTATGAAATCGCCTTCTGCGACCGCCCTTGCGGCGTTGGACTCCGACGTAGGTTGTTGTTCGCTCATGAAGAAATCACAATCATAGGAGATAAGGTCTGTTTTTAAAGGTTTCGGAGGGTGGTGTGGTTCCCGTCCAGCTCGCGTCGTCTTCCAGACTGAATGGGCGGCATCTCCCCGTCGGGGGCTTCCCCCTTGTCGCCGTGATTCTGTGGGCTGCCTTGCTTGATGGTACGCGCCATCGAGTCAAGGACCGCGTCGTCAGAGGGGGTTGGGCCTTCGGTCGGGCGAAGCCCTCCGAAGTATGGAAAACCGATGGTTTTCCTGTGCTGGAAACTGCGTTTCCGAGCATTCGGAAATCAGCGAAGACTGCCGTTTTCGCGTGCCGAAACTCGTTGATTTTCGCGCACTTCGATTTCCCGAACCTACGGGCACGCCGACCCACTTGAACATGATTTCGGCGCGTACGGCACGGCATCAGTTGACGCTCGCCCGTAAGGACGGGAAGGGGTAGTTCTGACGAGATGTTCTTCTCTTCTGCCAAAAGAAAAAGCATTTATAGCCGCGCGCAACGGACTGAGCATGAGTCTCAATGGCAAGTTTGTCTGGCCGGATATCAAGCTGAAGAAACCTGGCTCAGCCCCGGGTTCCCTCATCTATACGGGTCCAAAGGAACCGGAACCGGTGACGATCACCGTTCTTGACTACAAGAATGACAAATTCGAGGAGAAGGTCATCCAGCAGGTCAGCGATTGTGCCCAGTACAAGGATACGCCGAGCGTCTCTTGGATCAACGTGGATGGCCTTCACGATGCCAAGATCATTGATGATATAGGGAAGACCTTCGACATCCATCCCTTGGTCCTTGAGGATATCCTGAACACGTCGCAGCGCCCCAAGTTCGAGAACCATGATATGTACATCTTCGCCGTCCTTCGGATGCTGTACATCAAGGA
>JBDRLR010000068.1:0-5248 GCA_043812855.1 Nanobdellota archaeon
GTTGACCAGTGTGAGGTCTCCATCGCTGAGGTGCAGCTCGTGTTGTTCGTCTTCATCGACTTCGAATCCGCCCACACCGACCATGAATTCCGTGAAGGTGCATCCTTCCATGAGAAAGTCGGCGTGGACGATTTCGCCCAAGGGGAACTCCACTCCTATCGACCAGGTCGTCAGCAGCAGCTCGCCGGGTCCGATGATGTGTGTGTCGCGCTGGCAGCGGATCGACACCCCTTTGTCCATGATGACGATTGCCGTTGGACCGTACGTGCCTGCGCAGATGCTGTAGTCTCCCGTCCAGAATCGGGTGACGTTGTACTGATCCATGAAATCAGTGAGGGGCTGGCAGGCGAGCCCCGAAGGGATCAGGATGAGCATGGCCGCGAGGATGACGAGTGTGCGCATGGGTGCTGTGAGGATGATGTCTAACTAAACGTTTTCGTGACATTTCTCGGATAGTGCAGGTGACGCACCGGACGTCTTCCAGTACGCGCTTCACTTTTCACGGTGTGAGATGACCAGACAGATAAAGGTTGGACGGCAAAGTATAAATAGCGACTCGGCGTCTGGTCGTGCATGATTGCGAGTCTGATGCAGGACGTGTTGCCGAATCATGTATTTGTCTCAGAACTCGTTGATGTCAAGAAGAAGACCGATGCCAAAGCGAGGAAGGGGGGTTGACTCAGGCAAGAGGCTGGTCTGTCTGTAAAGCCTGGCGTGTTCGATGGACTGATCCTGATTTCGGATCTTTGAGAGAGTAAACTTCATATCCATATAGAAAATAATTGGTGCATACATGGAGCCGACAAGGATCATCTCGTGGAACGTCAATGGCATCCGCGCCATCCTCGCCAAGGGGTTCCTTGACGTGATGCGAAAGCAACATCCCGACATCATCTGCGTCCAGGAGACTAAGGCGCATCCTGATCAGGTGGACGTCGCGCTCGGTGACTTTCCGTATCATCTGTGGAGCAGCGCGGTCAAGAAAGGGTACTCGGGAACAGCGATCTTCTCCAAGCGCGAGCCGATCAGCAGCCACGAGGGAATGGATGTCGATGAGTTCGACCAGGAGGGCCGCATCATCACAGCGGAATTCGAGGATTTTTGGTTGGTCAACGTGTACGTTCCGAATGCGCAGCATGAGCTTCTCCGTCTGGAGTATAAGCGCAGGTGGAATGATTCCTTTCTCGAGTATCTCAAGCGTCTGGAGAAGACGAAGCCAGTCATCTTCTGCGGGGACCTCAACGTGGCGCATCGGGAAATCGACATCGCAAGACCAAAGGAGAATGCCAAGAATCCTGGTTTCACGCCGCAGGAGCGCGACGATTTCTCAAAGCAGCTGGCCGCTGGCTTTGTGGATGTGTGGAGGGTTCAGCATCCGCAGGAGGTCAAGTATTCTTGGTGGAGTTATCGGTTCTCGGCCCGCGCGAAGAATATCGGGTGGCGGATCGATTATGTGGTTGCCAGCAAGGCGTTCATGCCAAGAATCAAGGAAAGTTTCATTGTATCCAGCGTCCAAGGCTCTGATCATTGTCCGGTCGGTGTGGACCTGCGCTAAGCTGCACAGACAGCGCCAAGAAGTCTCGCGCGAGTTCTTCCTTGAGCGCGCGGTTGTACAGCGTCGCCGCGGGATGGTACATCGGCACGACGATGAACGTCAGATCCTCGACTTTCATCTCGCGCGGTTTTCCGTGCAGGTGTGTGATGCCGCCGATGCGCTTCATGCCTGCCACGTCGAACCCTGCCAGCACGAATTTCGTCGAGAAGTTTCCCAGTGTTGCGATGACTCGTGGACGGATGATCCTGATCTGCTCGACCAGGAAGGGTGTGTGCGCGGCGATCTCGTCAGGGTTGGGGTCGCGGTTGTTCGGCGGACGATATTTTAGGATGTTTGCGATGTAGACGTCACGAAGACCCAGCCCGATTGCGCTCAGGAGTGTGTCGAGTTCTTTTCCTGCCGCTCCCACGAAGGGTTCGCCTTGCAGATCTTCATTCCGTCCGGGCGCTTCTCCGATGAAGACGACCGCGGCCTCAGGATCGCCTTTGCCGAACACCAGCGTGGTCGCGGTCTCTCGCAGTGGTAGCGTGGTGTCCGCACGGACGCGCTCTTTCAGTTCCTCAAGCAGATGCTGCTTGTCCATGGAGTTGGGCACGTGGACCAGATATTTAAAGTCTGCGCGTTCATTTGAAGCTTTCGCCGCAGCCGCGGGTCTTGCTGGCGTTCGGATTCGTGATCTTGAATCCTGCGCCCTGCAGCCCGTCGACATAGTCCACCTTCGCGCCTTTGAGCTTGCCGAAGCTCTCCTTGTCCACGAAGAATTTCGCTCCGAGGAGTTCGATGACGACATCGTCCGAGCCGCTGGTCTTGTCGAATTCCATGGAGTACTTGGAGCCGCTGCATCCGCCGACGATCACTTTGATGCGCAGTCCCATGTCGGTCTTGTTGTGCTTCTGCGCCAATTCAAGGACTTTCTTTGCTGCGGTCTCGGTGACCGTCAGGTCGTTCTTGGTCTCTTGCGCTGGAATCACTTCATTGAGTCGGCGCACCAGATCATCGATCTGCTCGTCCGTGGCGCCATGCCCCATGAGGCCATCGCTTAGCGTTTCCCAGAATGCTGCGCCGCACCCCACGCAGTGAATGCCTTCTGCGGTCAGGATCTCGGCCGCGAAAGGATACTGTTGGACGATGTCACCGATTGTCATGTCCTTGGTGATTGCTTGTTTGGCTGTGGTCTTCTTTGTGACTGGGGTCTTTGACATCGCACACCTCTTGGATGATGGACATCCTTTCCGTTTTTAAATATTGCCTCGTCGAGCCCCGATTCACATCGTGGATTCAACGCAGCGGCGTCGCCTTGCTCCAGATGCTCAAGAGATAGTCATCGAGGAATCCTGAGAGGTGCGGATCGGTGATGAAGAGGCTCATGCGTTGCGCGAGCTCCGGGCTCTTGAGCGTGATTTTGCATTGTGCGCGGTCCATGGTGATGATGCTGAAGTTCGAGAGAGGGTAATACTTCATCGGCACGCCTCTCTTCTCATACATCTTCAGCGTGTTCCATGACACGTCCTCTTTGCCGGTGATGATGAGTTTCACATCGATGTCGCGTCTGGCACGGTCGAGATGTTTGAGCAGGTCATGCAGGTGCCTGTTGGTGCTGAATCTCCATCCGATGATGTGGACGCTTCGGCGAGCGGATCGCAGGAACTCATTGGTGATGCGCCAGGAGTTCTCTGCGCCGAGAGCCAGCTTGACGGGTTCGATCTGCTCTGGTCGGTCGCGCTCTGCCTGCAGTGCGGCAAGCTCCGCGATGATGCCTGCTTGCATGGACTGGTATGCGTGGATGCGTGCGTCGAGCATTGATTTGACGCTCAGCGAAGGGTCGATCGCCTGGTACTGCGCGGGTTGTCCGTCCATGCGCTGGACAAGTCCTTTGGCGACGAGTTTCTTGAGGTTAGGATACACTGCGGTGGGCGGCACTCCGCTCTTCTTGGAGATGGCTGATGCGATGAGGATGCCTCCTCGCAGTAAGGCCACGTACACCTTCTCCTCGTAGGGACTGAGGCCGAGTTCGGCGATCGCACTCATTAATAACAGACAATTAATACTAATATTTAATGCTTACTATGCAGTTCCCTCGTGCATGGAAGACGGACAGAGGTATCGGAGAGAGCTGTTGGCGGCAAAGAATGCGGCGATGGGCGCGGGATCCATTGCCATATCATATTATCGGCAGGGGGTCCGAACGCAGATGAAGGACAACGGGACGCCGGTGACCATCGCGGACCAGGAGGCGAATGCACTCATAACTCAGTACTTGGCGCGCGCTTTCCCTGAGGACAGCATCATCTCTGAGGAGGACGCGGACCTTGTTCGTCAAGGGAGGAGGCAGTGGTATGTCGATCCGATCGATGGCACTAAGAGCTTCATTCGAGGGATAGGGACGTTCGCCGTGCATGTGGGTTTGGCCGATGAGGGCGTTCCGGTGCTTGGCGTGGTGTATCAGCCGATAGGCGGAAGGATGTATTGGGGTGTGGATGGTGTGGGGGCATTCAAGGAGGAGCCGGTCGGCTCGGATCTGGTTTCCGTGCCGATGTGCGTAGATCGCAATGCGATTCCTCGTTTCGCTGCAGTGGGGTATAGCCAGCCCAGCGACGCGCGGTATATGGCGATGATGCACGATCTCGGGTTGCATAGGTATATCACGACGGGCAGCGAGGGTCTTCGCGCTATGGCTATAGCGCAGGGGAACGCGGACATCCGCATCAGTGACGTGCCGAACCGCGCGCACACATGGGATCTCTGCGCTCCGCACGCGATCCTTCGGGCCGCGGGAGGGTATCTGTCCTCGTTGGCGGGAGATGTGGATTATCATGGTCAACGTGAGATTGGCAGCCCTCACGTGATGGCCGCGAGCGAGGAATCGCTCAGGCAGGGTCTTGACGCCCTTGTAAAGTATGCGTCGTTTGCAAAAGGACAGGAATTGCAGGTCAGTCATTGATGGTCATGTTGATGATGCGTTCGTCCTTCTGCTCGAGGATGACATGCACGACCCGATGCTCGCTGTCCAGCAGCGACTCGATCATGTATCGATCGGAGGGGATGATGTCATTCGGAAGCGACTCGATGTCGAACCATCCGAGTTGTCCTTCTTCCCCTGGCTTGGTCTTCGTGTCCGCGGCGTCCACGACGCACAGGTAGATGATGAATGCATGCTTGATGGCTCCTTCGTCATTGACGCGCTCGTGCAGAACGGCCGCGACACGCTTGAATGCGCACCTTAGGCCTGTCTCCTCGAGCGTTTCCCGAAGGGCGGTCTGCTGCACTGATTCAGAGAGCCGCATCTTTCCTCCTATGAGCCCCCAGTATCCTTGGTAGGGTCTCTTGTTTCGTTTGAGAAGGCAGAGTCGTCCTTGATTTCGTGCCGCCACAACAACGATGGCAAGCGGTCCTTGCTCTTTGCCGACGACTTGGCTGAATTTAGACATGAGCGTCTCGGCCGTTGGCGTCAGCATATACATGTCCTCTTGCTTGATCAGGTGTCCTGCCTTGATCATTTCTGTGATGTGGTAGCTTAGGTGGTTGGATCGCAGTCCCGTCTTCCGTTCGATGTCTGAGAATCGAAGCTGTCGCTCGGTGATGAACAGTGAGAATATCTTCTGCCTTTCTTCGTTGTCGATCGAGTTCTCCATGCGAAGGTGGAGGGGACCAGGCAATATATAGTTTCCCTCAATGTTTCTTGACCTTGTCGAT
>JBDRLR010000069.1:0-2046 GCA_043812855.1 Nanobdellota archaeon
CGATGAACGCTGGTCGTCTTCACTGAAGCATTCACGAACATCGATTTCTTGGACATCGGCGAGGCATGCAACCAGACCTGCGCGCCTCGGCGGATGCAGGAGCATGGCCATGATCATGGCGGAACGACGCGGCGAGAGCGACCCCCTGTACGCAGGAGCGGACATCTGCCTGACGAAGAGCTACGCGCGGATTGTGGAGACCAAGAAAGGAATGCACGGCAGGAAGTCTTGAACATCAGGCGACTCACACCAGCGGACGCCGGAAGCAGAGTCACTGACGCTGTAAGCGATTATTGAGGACTAAGATGCAAAGTCAATAGACAATCACGGTCTGGCTGAGCCACCACATCCTGAAAACAAGGAGCACGAGCAGCGCGGCAAGAGAGACGAGAAGAGCCCATAGGACAAATCCCTTGACCTGCTGCTTCTTCTTCCTTATGCGGGCGTATACGAAATAGCCACCGAATCCGACGATGAGCGAGATGAGGATCAAAGACAGCCATGTCTGATACTCGATGCCGAGTATCGCCAAGCACTCTCGATAATATCCGTTAATCGGTTTCTGGACCCAACACTGCGTCTGGACCAATGCCATGACGACACCACAATCAAATCAATATATAAATTTTTCTCATCACCGCACAAGAAGACGCACGATGGCGATGATCGCTATTATGGTCCAGATAATGTTGAGGACACCAGGCTGATAGGCCTTCTTCTTGAGCGAGATATAGACAATACCCAACGCGCCGGTGGCATTGAGGACCTGATAGAGCATGCTTTCCGCGCCGAAGACGCCAAAACTCAACAACGCATATGCTCCGACGATGGCGACAGTGCCGTACCACCCGATCGACTCGTCCAGGATCCTGGCCATACACCCCTCTACCCTGCGAAGTTAATAAATATGCGCATTCCACACCGACATCCACCCACGCAACATTTATATCCGTCGACGGCATCCCCTACGACATGAGACCTGACCCACATGACCTGACACAGGTCGAGCGCAGCCGACGAGCATATCAACACAACACACGATACGGGTTCACCGAAGGACCAGTACGCGAAGCATTCCAACACATATACTCACCCGACGAATCCTATGTCCTGTTCCAGACCATCGCGAACAAGCAGGCAGCACAAGCGCTGACGAAGTACCACAAGAAGAGCGGCAGTACTGACCCGCCTTGGCAGACCGTGCGGCTCCGGGCAAACGAACACCCCGACCCCGACGATGATGACGCGCCACTGCGCTTTCGCAACGACCTTCGAGACACGCTCGAGAAAGGGATCGACCGAGTGGCCTTCGCGCGGATCGGCAAGCGCAGCTTCGCGCACTACCCGCTCGTAGCCAACCGTGGCGTGCACACCATGGACCGAGACCCGCTGGCGATCTACTGGCCGACCATCTACATCGTCACCGAAGGAAGAGAAGCCAAACTCAAAGAGATCATCGACACGATCTGCGAAGACGAAGGCTTCGAGACGCTCAAGAAGATCGAAACTCCCCACTTCTACCGCATGCCTGAGATCGGCACGCTGCACACCCTCGGCATCGCACCGTTCGTGCGGCCCGGAAAGGAGATGCGCGCGACGGCCAATGACCTCGCGATGAGCGTCGACTTCCTGGCGCAGATGACCCAGACCTGCGAATGGACCGATCCCAGCATCAACGACTGACGCTCAGGGACGATGGGACAGCTGCTGCTCGACAGAGAATCCGACCTCTTCAAGAGCCTTGATGGCGACATTCGCGTCCGCCTCCCGAATCAATGCATAATCCTTGGAGAAAGTCGAGACGATCAAGATGTTCATCCCCTTGTCCGCGATCGTCTTGGCGATCTTCGCCAAGAACCCAGGAGAGAGGAACGGCACGGCGACCTTGAACTCGAACAGCTTGAACCACTTCACTTCATCCTCATGCGCGGTGGAAGGGAGATTACGCTCGTGCGTGACGATGGTGATCTCGTCGCGGTCCTGACTGACGAGAAAATGGTCCTTCAATCCATCTTCCTTCCCCTTCAGATACGCATACCGTCCACT
>JBDRLR010000070.1:0-5106 GCA_043812855.1 Nanobdellota archaeon
CACTCCTATTGGCCTGACATCGCTTGAGGGTGGAGTTCCTGCGTCATCATTCAACGATGCGATTGATGCGTCTCTTTCCGAAGGCATCGAGATGGCGTCCAAGCAGGCGCAGTTGGCGAAGCCGAAGGAGGATAAGTTCCATATCATCGTCCGCAAGCAGCAGGCGCAGATAGATGGGTTGGAGAAGAGCGCCTCTGAGAATCAGCGCAAGGGCGAGCTTCTCTACGAGCGCTATCAGGAAGTGCAGGCATTGCTTGCCGAGATTGTGAAGCTGAGGAAGGCGAAGGGTTGGCCTGCGGTCAAGGCCAAGTTCAAGAATCACGAGCTCATCAGGCAGATTGATGAGAAGACAGGTCACATAACGCTCGAGATCTGATTATTCGCCTTCGAATTGGACGAGGGCGTGCGTCTTGTATCCTTTCGCTTCGATCTTCTTGCGTCCGCCAAGGTCGGGCAGGTCGACGATGAAGGAGACTTCCATGACTTCTCCTCCGAGTTTCTCCACGAGTTGGCAGACTGCGAGTGCCGTGCCGCCGGTGGCGACGAGGTCGTCCACGATGAGCGCTTTCATGCCTTTTGCGATGGAGTCGACGTGCATCTCGACGGTGTCCGTTCCGTATTCAAGGTCGTATGTCTGGCTCTCGGTCGTGTAGGGGAGTTTGCCTTTCTTGCGTGCGGGCACGAATCCGAGTCCGAGCCGCTCGGCCAGGATGGCGGCCATCACGAACCCTCGGCTCTCGATGCCGACGACGACATCAAGTCTCTTGGATGAGTATCGTGCGAGCAGTGCCTTGGTCACGGCTGCGAGGCCTTCAGGGTCCTGCAGGAGTGTCGTGATGTCGCGGAACTGGATTCCTTGTTTGGGGAAGTCAGGGATGGTTCGTATCTTTGATTTTATCGTGTTCATTGTTACCTACATCATGGCGTGCTCGATGGCGTGTCTGCATGGGCAGTCGACGTCTTTGATGGTGGGGATGGCGGTGAGGATGAGTTTCTTGACGGATTCCACGTTCTTCTTCATGGTCGCAAGGACCATCTCGTTCGTGACGGCTTCGCCTTCTCTCCAGCAGTCGTAGTCGGTGCTCATGGCGATGGGTTGGTAGCAGATGCCTGCTTCGCGTGCCAGTACTGCCTCAGGCACCGTCGTCATGTTGATGACGTCTGCGCCCCATGCGCGGAACAGGTGGCTTTCCGCCCGTGTCGAGAATCGTGGTCCTTCGATCGTCACCATGGTCCCTTTGTCGTGGTGGGCAAGGCCGAGCTTGGTGGCGGCAGCGTTGAGTGTGCTGCGCAGCTTCTCGCAGAAGGGGTCTGCCATGCCTATGTGGGCGACCTGGTTCCCTTCGTAGAAGGTCTGGTCGCGTTTGGTGGTGCGGTCGATGAACTGGTCGATCATCACCAGATGTCCTGGCGCTATCTCCTCGCGCAGCGATCCGCACGCGGTCGGTGCGAGGATGTGCGTGACGCCCAGGTCCTTCATGGCCCAGATGTTGGCGCGTGAATTCACCAGGGAAGGGATGATGGTGTGTTGCTCTCCGTGCCGTAGGATGAAGATGACCTTGATGCCGCCGAGGGACCCGGTTCGGATGAATCCTGAGTGCGCTCCGTAGGGGGTGTGCATCTTCTTTTTCTCTACGCTCGTGAGCATGTCGGTGATGTCGACTCCTGATCCTCCGATGATGCCTATTTTCATGGTCGTGCCGAATCCAGGCTCCAATATAAACCTTTCGGGGCTGGTGTGATTGGGTTGTGGCTTGTGTCGATGAAAAGTATTTAATATCCTCTACGGTTGTGTGCTATCATGTCAGAATCGGTGTTCATGGAGAGGTATCGTCGGCTCGATCCGTCCTTCAGGAAGGTTGCACGTCTGCCCAAGGCGTTGCGCGTGAACACGCTCCGCATAGCGGAAGCGGACCTGGTGAAACGGCTCACCGCAAAAGGGGTTATGCTCACAAAGGTCCCTTTTCTCAAATACGGATACACCTATGAATCTCGCTTCTCGCTTGGCTCGACGCCCGAGTACCTGCTCGGCTATTATTACTTGCAGGAGGCTGCGTCGCAGGTTCCTGTTCAGGTCCTGAATCCGAGGCCGAGCGAGATGGTCCTTGACATGGCTTGTGCGCCGGGATCGAAGCTGACGCAGTGCGCGCAGTGGATGCAGGACAAGGGCGTTCTTATCGGGATCGATGCGAACGTGTCCAGGCTCCGCTCGGCGGCGAATAATGTGGAGCGTCTCGGCATAGGGAACACGGCACTCTTCCATCTGGATAGCGCGCGAGTGTCTGAGTTGAAGATGGATTTCGACAAAGTGCTCCTCGACGCGCCTTGCTCGGGCAATTATTGCATTGAACCTGGATATTTTCAGAAGAAGACGATAAAGGGCATCAAGGGGAGGTCGTCCTTGCAGCGCAGTCTGCTCGAAGCAGGATTTTCCGTCCTCAAGAAAGGCGGAACCCTGGTGTATTCGACGTGTTCCTTGGAGCCTGAGGAGTGTGAGTTGGTCGTGGATTGGGCCTTGCGGGAATGCGGGGGAATCAGCATTGTCGAGACTGGCCTTTCCGTCGGCGACCCCGGTATCATCGACGTCTTCGGCGAAAGGCTCACCGAGAAGGTCGCTCTCTCCCGTCGTTTCTGGCCGCACAGGCACGGCACGCAAGGGTTCTTCGTGGCGAAGTTTATCAAGAAGTGAAGGCGGAATCGGATATTGTCGTCTTTCACATGGAATTGTTTTGTGGGTGTATTGATGTGTTCTTTGTCCTTCCGATGGTGCCGGAATGTCCTTTCCCTGAAGACAGCAATGCTTTTCTGTGATTGTATCTCATCGCGATTGAGGTGGTAACCATGGGTTTGAGCAATAAGAAGGAAGAGCAGTTGCGAAAGATGCCGCGCATCGAGTCCAAGGTGCGAAAGAGCAAGGATGGTCGTTGGTTGATCACACAGACGGTCATCACGAACATCAAGCCGGTGCAGTACTACAAGAAGGTGCTGGAGTCCGACACCCATCTTCCCGTCGAGGAGGAGAATTTCGATGACAGCGGGTTCTTCATGAAGGAAGGCGAGCAGATCGCCTCCTGAACATATTTGGGTTGTATTGGGCTTGTCTATGTGATGAGCCCCATTCTTTCCAAGTCTTCTCTGAGGAGTTCGGTGGTGAGGAACAATAGCGTGGTCATGCCGCAGGTTCGAGCGGGAGTTATGTTTTCCTCTTTGTCATCGATGTACACTATTTCATTGGCATTCAGATTGGACTTTCGGATGAATGCTTCGAATATTTTGACGTCAGGCTTTCTGGCTTTGGCTTCAAACGAGAATATTCCATGGTCGAACAGTTCGCTGAACCTGTATTTCTGCTCCAGATATCTGGCGCGGTCTTCAGGGCTATTTGAGATGTATCCTGTCTTCAGGCCGGATGCTCTGATTTCTTTTATCAGTGCGACGGTCGGTTGGTGGGGTCGGTAGGAGTCGAAGAAGATCTTCTTGAGCGCTGCGTGATTATCGACGTACAGATATCTTCCGGCCGCCGGCCAGAACTCGTCGCTTGCTATCGTTCCAGTCCGGTATGCTGTGGAGAATGTTCCGTTCAGCACGAAGCGGACCGCTTCCTCTTCGACATTGAACGTGCGGCTGATAGTCCTTACTGCTTCTGTCAGTCCGTCGTTGAAGAAGACTCCGCTGAGGTCGAATGCGATGAGCATGGATTGGTTTGTCTATTCTGCATTAATAAGCTTTGCAGTGCGGGAGAGTTCCTATGCCTTGTAGAAGTGCTCTTGCCATTTGTCTGGCAGCAGCTCTTTCAATTTGCGTTTGCGGTCAGCGCCCACGATGACGTCGGTCTCGTCGTTGTCCGGGTCTATCTGGTAGATGAGTTCTCGGCATCGTCCGCAGGGAGGGAGGATGTCTCCTGGCTGGCTCATGGCGACTATGGTTCGTATCTTCGTCTCTCCTGTGGCTACCATGGATGCCACGGCGCCGTGTTCTGCGCAGAATCCGATGCCGCAGTCGCAGTCGATGCTGACGCCGAAGTGTGTCTTGCCGCTCGTGGTGACAAGGGTGCTGCCGACTTGGCCGATCTTGCGCGGCACCAGCGCTTTGCTGTGTGTCATGCTTTCTTTGGTCTTGGTGATGAGTTGTCTTTCTTCGGTTGTCAGCATGGTCTTGACCTCGTACTCTCTTCTTGGATATTCTTGGTTGAGAAGAAAAGTGCGGACAGCTTTCCAAGTTTCCCACAACAAAGTGCAGTACACCTTGGAACGTGTGCGCGTTTGACTTCCGAGTTCGAAATGGGATCGGGTAGGACCACGCATCTTTGGCCGTCCACAGACACGAGATTCATGCCTCGTTTTTAAAGCTTGTGGGTTTCGGGGTGCTGGTTGAGATGTGGTCTGTGTGTGGGTATTGCGACCGTTTACGTCCCCAACAATAAATTACAATATAGAAAAGAATATACCCTTATTGTTTTTATACTGCTTTCCACTTCCGATCGCTGTGAAGATATCCATTTTCGGCACCGGTTACGTCGGTCTGGTTACCGGCGTCTGTTTCGCTGACCTGGGCAACGATGTCATCTGCGTGGACATCGACCCAAAGAAGCTTGATTCCCTCGCCAAGGGTATGGTCCCGTTCTACGAGCCTGGCCTTGCCGAGCTTCTGCAGCGTTCGATTCGCCAGGGCAGGATTGCCTTCACAGAGGATGCCAAGCGGGCCACAGAGCATGCGGACGTCATCTTCATCTGTGTCGGCACGCCTCAGATGGAGAATGGGCAGGCGAACCTCGCGTTCATCGATGCGGTGGCGAAGACCATAGCGCAGAATCTCAAGAAGTATGTCATCATCGCGGACAAGAGCACGGTTCCGGTGGGGACTGCGGACCGCGTCAGGCGGATTATCGCAAGTGAAGTCAAATGCGGTTTCGATGTCGTCTCTTGTCCTGAGTTCCTTCGGGAGGGCGCTGCAGTCAAGGATTTTCAGAATCCTGATCGCATAGTGATAGGTATGGATGATGATCGCCCGAAGAAGACCCTCACCGACCTCTTCTCTCCGTTGACCCGCACCTCGCGCCCCTTGCTCTTCATGGACGTCAAGAGCGCTGAGCTCGCAAAGTACGCA
>JBDRLR010000071.1:0-3100 GCA_043812855.1 Nanobdellota archaeon
GTGCGGCGAGGATGGCTGCGGTCTTGCAGGGAATTGGCTCAAGGGCGAGACGAAGTCGTTGAGCGTGTCGTGTCCTGGCCTGACAGCTGATGATCGCGTTCTCTTGTCGGTCGTCATGTCGCATGATAGCGAGGGCAGGCCGGTGACTTCTGATGGCGTTGTTCAGTTGCAGCCGGTCAAGGTCTAGTAGATGACGGCGACGAGGACGCGTTTGATCTGTGAGAATCTGATTTTTCCGGGGTCGTTGATGGGATTGTTGTCTCCTTTCAGCACGAAGTACGTTCCGTCTTCGTCGTTTCCTTTGTAGACTACGCGGTGGATGATGGTGCCTGTGGAGTAGTCTGATTTGTATGCCACGATGTCTCCGACGTGGATGTCGTCTTCGCTGCTCGGTATCACTTCCAGGGCGTTGCTTCCTGCGTCGATGACCGGATCCATGCTGTTGGTGTCCGTGAAGGTCGCCCATTGGACGTCCTTGATGCTGAGCACGACGCGGTCGCTGTAGACCGCGATGTCTTTCTCCTTGATCCAGTCGGAGGGTGAGGGTACGTCTTTGAGGCCTCCGGAGGGTGTGAGTACGAAGGGCTGGCTTGCAGTCATCTGGGCGTACATGGCGGTCGCCAGCATGCCGACGATGAAGGCTAGTGCGAGCGCGAGCGCTTTTCGTATCATAGGGAACATCGTCTGGTTATGTCTTCGTAAGTATAAAAACCTTTCGTTTTTTAACTACTAAGAAGTAATAACTATAAATAACAACAATATAGAAAAGAATTGGTGACATCGATTCCGATCCTTTAATTCATTTCCATATAGAACTATTATGAACCAAAAAAAAACTTAGTTTCTCCAGGTAGCCACGCACACACGCACGGGAAGGAATCCGTACGTGACGGGCCGGCAGGTCGTGATGAGATCTTTCATGTTTCCTTTCAAGGAGTAGGGTGGTCGGTATTCGGTGATGGTGACGTCTCCGATGCAGCATTGGATGCTAAAGGAGCTGTTGCCTGAGCTTTCGTTCTTGACTTCGACCCATTCGTCGAGGCGTCGTCCGTCGCACAGGTCCCCATAGTAGTCTCGGTCGTACGAGCATCCTTTGATGCCTTCGCATGCCGCGTTGCATCTGCCGAAGTAGTCTGAGCAGTCTTCGTGGCAGGTGCCGTTGGGGAGCAGGAAATCGACTTGCAGCTGCTGGGCGGTCGTCAGGATGATGCCTTCCTTGATCTCGGTGTCGAATCCGATCTTGGATGCGCTGACCACGTACGTTCCGGTCGTGACGGAGAGGTTGTACCATCCGATGCCGGGCATGCCGGTCGCGAGTGTCTGCGCGGAGACTTCAGGGATGAGGGGATTGTTGGGCACGGCCTTGACAGTTGCCAGCGGGATGGGATCGTGCGCTCCGTCAAGAGCTCTGACGTAGCCGAAGATGTTCGCTTGGCAGTCGGGGTCTGCGCATGCGCTGCAGTTGGCGATGTTGCCCGATGCATCCTTGAATTCTTCGGGGCAGACGCCGTCGGCGTCCCCGCAGACGTAGCAGAGGCCGCAGACTTCGACGGCGCCGTAGCCGTCGTCAAGCAGTCCTGGTCCGTCGTTGCTGTTGAGCGCCACGCTGGGCGAGCATGCGTTGAGCGGATCGCTGAGCTGGTACGCGCTGCATCCAAGGTCGCGTGCGCTGACTGAATGCAGTGAGATGACAGTCATGACAAATACTGCCAAGAACCACGCGCACCCCTTTTGCATGCGATGGCTTGCGACGCAGTACTATATAAATTTTTTCAATGGCAGGGGTGTGTAGAAAATCTTAGTTCCGCACATGAGGGCGAGCGTGATCGTTGGCTAGAGAGCGGCGACAAGGGCGAAGCCCCCGACGGGGATATGTCGTCCTCTCAGTTCAAGAGACAACGCGAGCAGTGCGGAACGATGCTGGGATCGAGATCTTCCACACACACCCCTGGCTGCACGGGCCTTACGGCGAGATACTACCTTGAAACGGAGGAAGCGCGCGCCACAGGCTTGAGGCGAGTCGCGGGTCAGCTAAGAAGGCATGAGCGGAGGGGATTGTCCCATACAGGGTGACGCGATCGTGTTTCGATCTGGGTTGTCAGCGACGAGAGCCTGTTGCGCGAACGTGACGCGGCGAATCGTTGCGTCCAAAAAGCAACATTTATATAATTGGTTTCAACGGTTTCATCAGAAAAGAGGGTGTATGAGATTCGTAGCGTTTCTGGTGGTGCTGTGCGTGCTTCTTCCCGCAGCGTTCGCGCTGAAGGCCTCGATGGTGGGCGACACGGATGTCGCGGTGGATGCGGACGGGAATCACAATGCCCGCATGGACGATGATTTCGGCGTGCCGGTCTCGGCCGCGCAGACCATCACCTACTCGGTCTTCATCGATAATGATGATGCCTCTACGCAGTCGGTGCAGGTGCGCGGCTCGGTGCCGCAGTACACTTCCTTTGTGACGGACAGCTTGTATCTCAATGATCGCCATCTGTTCGGCTCGTGGCCGTACACTACGCTCACGACGTTGGGTTTGGTCCATGGCCGTGATGTGGACATCGCGGGCGGTGTGGCGTCCGCGTCGGTGTTGTATTCATTCGCAGGAATCGGTTCTGACGTTCCGGTGCTTGATGTGCGATTGGTGAAGTTGAGCAGTGTGGAGCGCTACTTCGTCGTCTTGACGCCGCAGGCCGTGTACGCATTCAGTGATCAGCTCGTTCTGCAAGCAGGTTTCCCATGGAGCCCTGCATCGATCCCTGGGATGGACGAGTTGACGGTCATGGCGGTCGGGAATGTGGATGATGATATCTGGGATGAGATCATCGTGGGCGGCAAGAGCGCCACTGGCGATGATCAGCCCTCTGCCTTCGCAGTCATCCAGCAGACGGGCACGGCAGGGACCACGCTGTCCGCTCCGACGCTCGGGGCGGTGCATGGCATCGCGGTCGCGGATATGGATGATGATGGCGATGATGATTTCGTCGTGGGCCACAAGAACACAATCACCTCGTATAAGGTTGAGGGTGGAGTCCTCACGCAGATGCGCCAGTCGAATCCGGGAGCGACGCCGTCCATCTCGTCGAACCTTGCCGTGGGTGACGTG
>JBDRLR010000072.1:0-10961 GCA_043812855.1 Nanobdellota archaeon
AGGTTGTTGACGCCATTGCGCGCGTAGCACACATCATTATAGCAGGTATCCGTTCCGATGAAGTCGACCGGAGTCGCCGCCAAAGACAGAGGTATGACAAGAACCAGACACAAGATGGCAATACTGAATGCTGACCTCACCTTCAAACCCACCAAGGCGTCCTGGCAGGTCGTGCTTTAAAAATATTGCGGTGGAATCGATGCAGGATATCATTCACTCGTCGTTCCGCACTGCTCGCGGTCAACGGTTTCCACGGAAATGTGCACATTTCCGGGGTGCCGAGAATCAACGATTCTCGAGCACGTCCGTTGAGACCAAGGTGGGTTGTGGGTCAAGACCGCAAGCCCACGCACACCCTCCTTGTCACCGCTCTCCAACCGCTCTTACGCTCACCCCTACGTGCGGAACTGCAAATGTCGTCTCAACTAAGCGAGACAATGTCAATAGCTCATCTTGCGCTCATAGTCCTTATGGTCGAACCAATCCAGAATCGCCGAGATGAGTTCTACTTCATTCTTGGCCGTGACGGTGTAGAGCAGCCGCCACGAGCGCGGAAGATTGTACTTCCACAGGTTCGTGATGCCATACTCACGCACATAGTCCTTCGGAAAGAGGCGCTTTGGAATCTGGATGCCGCAGAAGGCATTGACGCGGAGGTCTTGGACCGCTCGCACAATCCCCTTTCGGATAGGGTCATCATTCGGCAAGGCATCGAATGCCTGCTCCAATGCATGGGACACGAAGACGACTCTTGATGGCTTTATCACACGCTCACTTCCTTGCGGGCAGACAATCTCTTGGCCAGCGAAGGATTCCAGATATAGGCGATCTTACCATCTCGGTCGATGGCAATCTTGTTGATGCTCTCCAAGTAGTCCAAGATGATGAGATATGTCTGCCACATGACTTTTCTTGGCAGCGACTTCCAAAGAGCGGTCCTCGTGAATTCTCCGCTGTTGCTCTCGACTGCCCTCTCCACCATCAAGACGGTGTCCAGCGTAGGTGATCTGCCTATGGGCCTTCGTGCCTTGGGCGCAATCGTCTGCTTCACGAGACTATATATATCAATTGATTTATAAATCTTTCTGGTGTTTCAGCATGGGCTTTTCGGAGACGCCGTGAAAATCAGTCAAGCTACTTGATCTTTCCAGAAGACACACGCTCGATACCGATGTCCTTGCCTTCCGCCGTGAGCGGCTTTCCCTGGACCAAGGCCTTGCCGCCATCGGCCTTCAACTCGATAGCGCTGAACTCATCATAGGTGATGATGGTTCCCTTGGAGCGGACCCCTTCGGGCGCGACCGGAGTTCCCGGCGCGGCATCTGTCGTGAGCAGACCCACCTGCTTGCCATCATCCGCCGCCAAGAGCATGCCTTGGGACTCCACTCCCCTCAGGCTCGCCGGCTGAAGATTCGCCACGACGACGATATGTTTCCCCTGAAGCTCTTCTTTCGTATAATGACTCCTCAGACCCGCGACCAGCTGACGCTTCTGGCTGCCAAGGTCTATCTGGAGGATGTAGAGCTTGTCCGCTTTCGGATGATCCTGAACGTCCTCGATCCTGGCCACTCGCAGATCCAACATGGATGGGTCAGCGGGTTTGCGGCCACTGAACCTCGCGTGCAACTCCTTGACCTGGACATCCTCAAACTTCTTGACCAAGATCTGCGGCGTGCCGATCGTGTGATCCTGAATCTTCTCAGACAGCAGATTCCATGTCAGGTCCGGAAGCTTGAGCTGCTCGCGGATGCTCTGTGCGATATTCGGCATAAAGGGGCTGACGAGAATCGCGAGGTCCTTGACCAGATTGGCAAGATTGGCCAGGGCGTTCTGTGCCTTCTTCGGATCCGTCTTGATCGTCTGCCAAGGCTGCTGCTCCTGGAAATACTGATTGCCGATCCTTGAAAGGACAAAGATCTCCTGCATGGCGCGGCGGAGCTGCACCTTCTCCAAGAGGTCCTCGACCTTCTTGATGTGGTCGTCGTAGACGAGCGGGTCAGTTATGGTACCTATCCTTGACTCCTGGAACTTGGAGATGAATGTCGTCGTGCGATTCACGAGGTTGGCAAGATTCGCCACGAGTTCGTTGTTGACGCGGTCCGCGAACTCCTGCCAGGTGAAGACGCTGTCCGACGTCTCGGGTCTGTTGAGCAGAAGGTAGAACCTCCAGATGTCCGCAGGAATACCTGAATCAACGGCGTCATCACCGAAGACACCGACGTTGCGGGACTTGGAGAACTTCCCCGTCTCATAATTGAGATACTCAGTACTATCAATATGGTGGAGCATGGTGTACTTGGCCTTCGTCGCGAGCAAGGTCGCCGGGAAGAGGATGGTATGGAACGGGATGTTATCCTTGGCCATGAACTGGAAGAGCTCGACATCGTCCGACTGCCACCATTCCTTCCAGTCCTTCCTCGCCGCGGCAGTGATACTGATGTAGCCGATCGGCGCGTCGAACCAGACATAGAAGACCTTGTTCTCGAAACCAGGCTTCGGAACCGGAACTCCCCACGACAGATCCCTGGTGATGGCGCGCGCCTTGAGACCCTCCTTGAACCAGCCTTCCGTCGTGCGGATAGCATTCTCCGTCCAGAACCCCGGACCGTGAGTCTTGTCCACCCAGTCTTCTAGGACAGGCTGAAGCTTCTCGAGGTCGAGGAAGAGATGCTCGCTCTCCCTGAGGACTGGCGTCGCTCCTGAGATCTTGGACCGCGGATCCTTGAGCTCAGTTGGTGTGAGGAGCTTCTGGCACTTGTCACACTGATCGCCCCTCGCGGACTCGTATCCGCAATGCGGACAGGTACCCTCCACGAAACGGTCCGCCAGGAACTTATTAGCCTTGGGATCGAAGAGCTGCTCGACGGTATGTCTTGTCACAAAGCCGTTCGCGTCGACTTTCTTGAATATCTCCTGCGTGATAGCCTTATGGGTTTCGCTGGACGTGCGACCGAATGCGTCGAAACTGATATTGAACCATGCATAGATACGCCTGTGGATTTCGAAATACTTATCCACGATCTGCCTTGGCGTGAGGCCCTCCTCTATGGCCTTGGTCTCCGTCGCGGTCCCGTGCTCATCCGTACCGCAGACATACAAGGTGTCGTAGGCTTTGAGCCGACAGAAGCGGGCGAAGACATCCGCGGACAGCACACACCCTATGATGTTGCCCAGATGCGGAACATTGTTCACATAGGGCAGGGCGCTGGTGATCAGGATCCTTCTTGCCATACTCCTTGGTCGACAAGGCGGTTTTTAAAGGTTTGGGTGCTCACTCCAGAATGGAGCGAAGAGGCGTGCGCAGAAGATATTCGTCGATACGGCCTCGGGCAATATCTCTTCTGCGCTGGTGTTCCTCAAGATACTGCACGACATCCTCAATCGCACGCGTCTTGCAGGGACCACAGAGAATCCGGCCGGTCTCACACTCATCCTTTAGAGACGTGTCCTTCTCAAAATGATAGGAACGGAGCGAATACACCGGACAAATCTGAGGGACCCCTCCGTGTATCTCCTGGTGCGCCCTGAGCACGCTGCCCCCTGTATAGGCTCCCTTGATCTTCTTTCTTGCTGCGTCCGCGGAGTCCGTCAGGAACACCGCCGAATTCGGTCTGCTGGCCGACATCTTTCCCTTGCCGTCAAGACCCCACATGAACTTAAGCGTCATCTCAGCAGGAGGAATGAAGCCCTTGCGCTCAGCCACGTCCCTGGCAAGCAAGATGTAGGGGTGCTGGTCGATCCCGACCGGGACCAAAGTCGGCTTTGGACCTCCGAATTCAGCGTACTGCGGCAAGAGAATCTGGGCAATCTGCACCGCGGCCCGATAGAACATCGTTCCCGGATTCTCACCCTCCTCCTTCTTATCGAAACCGAAGACACCGAATGCCTTGTTCAGGGTCAGCTTCGCGGAAACGTCCATCGCCGCGTTGTAGATATCAGGATAATCACTGTCCACATAGATATGCGTCTTTGCTGCATCAAATCCAAATGCGATGATACTGGGAATCACTTGTTCGTAGGCAATCCTCCTCGAGTCAGCCAGCGATCCGCTCTTGCCGACAACATAGCTCTCGTCATTTGTTATGGGAATGTAGATATCAGCGCCGTTGGCCTGCATCCACAAAAGCTCATCGAACACCGCTTTGTGACCTAAGTGGAGGGGTCCTGATGGGTTGAGCCCTGAGATCACCGCCCAAGGATTGCCTTTGGCCATGGCGTTTGCGACCCCTTCCAAATCGTTGTGCGCGAACGAGACCCCTTTGTGCATCAACGCGCTCGGATCGGGATGGTACCTCACGAAACGGTCCAGCGACTTGAGGCCGAATGCATCCGTTTTCTCTGCATAATAGTCCTCTTCCCTGTTCGCCAGCGCACGCTTCCGCTCGAACTCCTCATGCACTGCGGCTTCAAACCCTGGTGGCGTAGGCATCGTCGAACCTCTCCATGATATTCTGAGCCACTGAATCCTTCACATAGGACCTGAGCGCGTCACCTCGCAACTCACCGGTGCGGTACTTGCGCCCAAGACCATCCATCGACCAGCTTCCATCAATGCAACCCTTCGCCATCTGCGCGATCACTCCCACGTCAAGGACTGGATTGGGAAGCGAAGGATCGCTCGGCATGAATGACTGGTCGATGAGGGCGTCAACGTGACTTCTGCTCGACCTTCCTATCAGGATCCTGTTCCGCTGCAACCGCTTCGAACCTGCCTTGTAGGCAGTGATGCCATGATCCTCGATGCCTTCATGAGCAAAGAAGTAGCTCCAATCCATTCCGAGCGGAAATGTCGGAGTGAAATACACAGAAGTCAATGGCGGCAGACCCTTGAATTTGGCGATGCTACGTGCGATGCGATCGTACACATCCTCCCTTGGAGGCCCCACCTTGACGTGCACATCCATGATGGTTGTGATCTCGTCGAAGCTGTACAGGAATCCCTTCTTCTCCTCCTCGGCACGCCTTGACTCAGGGACGCTCAGACGCACCAGATCCATCAGAGAATCGTCCGATTCACACATCGCGATGATCTCTTGTCTGCGCTGGACGAAGGCCTCGGTTCCCACGAAGTCACTCATCCTCATGACTTCCAAACCAGTCCCGTAGACCCCGTTCACTTCCTCGACGAGTCCGAAACGCTCTCTACCACGTCGCAACATATCGGAGCCATTCTCGGCATTCCTTTGCGCAGCGGTATCCGCGATCAGGATGGTCCCGTTCGCATCGATTCCCTCCGCGAGCAGAGCCTTCGTGATGTACGCCACGCCGAAATAGTACTTGAGCGAATCGATCGGATGGCCGAACTCATCAAATGTCTCTCCATAGAACACACTCAGCGGTCCGGACTTGCCGACACCGCTCAAGATGTCAGAGCGTGTCGGGGCTTCCCTGACCAGGGTCTTCTCATGGAGCAATGTCTCGAGATCCATCATGACCTCATCGGTTTATGAATGAATCTTGCGTACGATTCCGCAGCAAGGCCTCGGAGCATGGGCAGGCCATGGTCTGCTTCATCCATCCCCACAAGGTCACCCCTCGCCACGGCTTCTGCCAATGCGATTCCATTCTCGCCGAAGAAGCCGACTCTCGGGGCGCCCTCAAGCCGCTGCTCGGCCATCTCGCCGATGGCCAGAAGGTCGACAAGCGCATAGGGATCGCTCGTTCGGTTGAGAAGCGCGCGCGTCGACGCCATATCTGAACTCATCGCGTCAATCCTGTGAGGGGCCAGACCTTTGCTGTTCAGTTTGTATGGCAGGACACCAAATGAGGACACTTCCCTTCCAAGATCGGCATCCAACACCGGATTTCCAAATGGCAGCGATCTTGACAGATGCACTGCAACGAAGGGCTTGTGTCCCAGTCCATATGAGACCTGCCTTGCCGGAACGTCATAGAACCTCTCATAGACCGGCCCGACCTTCACGTCGGCACCCATCGCGAAGATCGTCGCCAACTCCTCCAGAGGGTATAAGACCGCGTCCTTGACCTGCTTTCGATCATCAGGCACGGCTCGAAGCATCTCTTCGCGAAAATGCGGATCGTCCCTCGCCTTCTGCACCAACTCCGCCTTGACACTTTGATATGCGTGCGTCTTTGACAGCTCTGATGACCTGACAACCAGGATGTCACCGCTGTAGACCGCATTCATCCTATTCAAGTACCCTTCACGTCGATCACGCAACACCGCGGCACGTTGCACGTCCACATCTCTATTGATGTCAGTCAAGAAGTGGTCGGCAATCATCCAGTAGGCCTGCGCCGCACTGCCTTGAGCCTTGAAGAAATCGACCATGTTCATCATGAACAGACCGTACTTGAGCATGTCAAAAGGCTGGCCCTCATCGAAGGTCTGTCCCATCATGAGTGAGACCTGACCAGAGCCCTCGCTCAATCTGGCCAAATCCTCACAGGTGAGAACGGAATCCACAATAGTCGGTTGATGGATATATGTCTCGATCATCACGCACCTACGGCCTCAACCTGTCACTCGCGTCGGCGACGATATGGTACCATCGAGTCGGCGTCGCCTTCTCATCCGGGACATATCCTTGCTCGGGAGTTTCCCAGAATGATGGTCTCAGATCGACGCCATCCCCAGATTCGGCGCGTGCGATGGCATAACTCATGACGTCACTGCGCCTTTGTGCATGCTGCGCGAGCACGTCAGGAATGGTCCGCGTGATCAGATCAACATTGACCTGCCCTCTCTGCCTGCAATACGCATCCAGGAAGCCATCGATCCTGTGCTGGATGGCCAATTGGCCGTCCTTGCCCGATACACGCTGCATCTCATCAAGCAACGAGACGTACTGCTCTGATTTGTAGGCCGCGTTCAGGTCGACGTCGCTGAGAGTGGAGAACACGTCCGTGTACCTTATCATGTCCAAGGCAGACCGCATCAAGCCCTGCGGATTCAACTCCTGGCTCTCCTTGAGCTTGCGCTGCGCAAGATCAATCCTGGTCTGCAGATCCAGGCTGTCAGGTCCCGACCCAAGATAGATAGTCTCGGTAGGATTGCTCGAGCTCGCCTTGCCTCCACCCAGACCTCTTATGTGGGGGATGTAGATGCTCGACGGCTGCGTCTTGACTCCGCATAGAGGTGTGCCCTCGCCGAATGCGCGACGCACCAACTCCAGTGTCACATTCATGTGGCCATCCTGGTCCGGACCGCTCATCATGAAGCTGGTGTCGTTGCGAAAATCGCTATGCTGCGGCAAGAGGATGTCAGCAGACTGCGTCACTCCTGAATGAAGGGAGGGTATCTGATCGAAGAACTTCGGGCCGTACACGTCAAGCGCTAGACCGAAATCCATGTGACTCCACAGTCGTTTGGCCACATCATCCACTCTGTGCTCTTGAGACTGCAAATACACATGAGCCGCGTCAAGATCGACCCCATTGGCACCCCAGTCGAGAAGATTATCAGCAGCCCACAACATGTACTGGTCCCGACTGAGCTTGCGATCATTGTCGCACTCCACGTCGGCCACTGGCACGTAGACTCCTATCCCGTTCCTCTGGAAGTGGCTAACCGCGGAACTTGCGAGCTTGTGTCCAAAATGATACGCGCCGCTTGGCTTGAACCCGGAAACGAGGCCGACGCGTCTACCTTGTTCGATCGCATCGACTAACGAGCCAAGGTTCCGATGTCGTAGCACCTTTGCCGCCGCGCCTGGCATCTCACCATTCAGCGATTGCAGAACAGTGTACATCCTGTCGGAGACCAATTCTCCCACACCAGTCAGATAGGTTGACTCATACCCTGCCGGACCGCTGTCCTTTCGCTCGGTTATTCCGACCGTGAATCGTTCAGTGTTGATTTCGACCATCCCGTGTCCTCCCACGCTGTTGCTTATCGACGGTCGGAATATTTATAGAAGGTTCCGATGAATTTTCCGCAATAGTTTTGGTGTCCACCGGAAATGATTGGGAATTTTCGACCTTTTTCCGGAACGCCAAGTCGGAGGAGGCACGCAAGAACAGGTCATTCTCGTCCTTCGTCGCCACAGACACACGAATGAACCTCTCGTGAGGGAGACGGAAAGCTTCCGGAGCGGTGACGCGGACGCCTTGGCGCATCAACGCTTCGACGCACTGCGTGCCCGTCAGCTTCATAGGAGAGGTGTCGATGACCAAGTTCGTCGTCACGCTTTCTGAACATGACAGACCAAGACTATCTAGGGATTCGGTCATGCGCTTCCGTTCGCCATCCACGAAATCGCGCGACGACTTGATGAAATCAGCATCCTGGATGGCGGTCAAGGCCGCAGCCTGAGCGGGTCCGCTCACCTGGAACGGGCTGGTCACCTTCCGGAGAGCAGCGATGGCGCTTGCTGAGCCGATCACGTAGCCTATCCGCAGCGAGGCAAGGCCGAACGCCTTGGAAAACGACCGCACCACCATAAGATTCTCAAATGTCGCGACCAGATGGGAATTGTCGACGTCGGAGACGTCGGCCAATGCCTCATCGATGACGACCAGGCCTTTGAAGCCCTGACAGACCTCGCGAATTGTGCTCTCATCAACCGGAACGCCCGTAGGATTGTTCGGCGTGCAGAGAAAGAGCAATTTGGATCCTGCTTCGCGCAAATCTTCAAGGAGAGCGGTCGCGTCAAGACGGAAATCGGTCATGCGATGGAAACGCACATCGGCGCCCATCATCCGTGCATGCAGCTCGTAGCGATGGAAGGTGGGTATCGGGATCATCACTGCGTCGCCCTTATCCAGGAACGCGAGACTGATGAGGCGCAGACACCCGTCCGCGCCATCACCTAGCAGAACCTGATCAGGGTGGCAATCCGCCCTGGCCGATATGGCCGCCACCAATTCCTTATTGATGAATGGGTATCTATGCGTCGATGTCAACGCGTCCGCAAGAGCGGCGCGCACGCCCTGCGGAGCGCCTGCGGGATTGATGTTCAGCGAGAGATCCGCTTCTATCCTTTCTTCGGCATCATGGCTGGCGTACTCGGTGGAAGGCAGAGATTGAATGGATGCACGCGCGAGTGGATGTATGGATGGCTCTGGCTCTAAGAAATCACTTGGACTGGTGCCATTGACAATCACTCCTTGCCATGGATGCTCAGAACTGCTGGGTCTATATAAAGTTTTCGAGAATCATCCGGAAAGATTACGAGATATTCGCTGTGAATGCCTACATGATCTCGTTCTCTGGAACAACGATAGGAACCAAGACTACAACTCAATCATCATCCAAGTCCGGCTCACCCTTCTTCTTTGGTGCCTTCATCTTTTTGGTGACGTCGATGTTCTCACCGCAATCACAGGTGACTCTTAGAGTCTGGACACCCTGGATGCTCTTGCGCTGGTAGGAAATCTCTTTCTCTCCTTTCTTTCCGCATGACGGACAGGTGAACTGGATCGCCGCGGTCAAGGTGGGTTCATACTCCTCCTTCTCGACGGTGTACTTGCATTCGGGACAGACATACTCGGTGGAGCGGATCTTGACCTTGCCCTTCTCTCTGGGCTTTCCCATCAATGCCTTCTTGCACTTGGGGCACGACTGGCGCAGGACCCAAGCCACCGCCTGGCCCTTCTCGCCAAGCTTTCTCCTCGTGAAATAGACACACTCATCCATGGAATCCGGAAATCTCATAGTATCACCTGGAACGACCCAACACAGTACTCCCATAAAAACCTTTCTGTCTTGCTCCCTTGCCACAGTCGCGCAATACGTATATAAATCGGCCCTTATCCACCATTCCATGTCTTACGACACGTATCCTCGAATAGCGACGTACCCAGAAATCCATGGGCCGACCGTGCGAGCGTACGAAAACACGTGCAGGGTGCTCGTCCAAGACGTGTTCAACCTTCCTTACGAATCCTATCCGCTCGACGACTCCACGACACTGGCAGAACTGTGCACGGGCCTAGAAGAACACCAACTGCGGTCGTTGGTCGGACGCGGACAACACATGCTTGGCAAAGACATCACGCCCCTGCTGGAACTGCGCATGGACGAACTGCTGCCGTACCTGGCAGGACACTTGCACTAGGCTTTCCGCTTGATCTCGATCGATACCGCCTTCTGATTGACACGGATGTAGCGAGGGCATAGTGTGAACTCCAGATGATGGTCCTGGCAGTACTTGATGAGTGCGTCACGCTCCTTGTCCGAGTCGAAGAGGACGATGACATTGATGCCCTTGCGGTCCTTGTGGACTATTCGGTAGTGGTTGAGGTCCTTGATCACTTTGGCACGTTCACGCTCGTACATCGCAAGGCGATGCTCGAGGTTCTTGAGCTTGTCCATCAGAGAATGATGCGGAGGCGTCTCCGCGGTATTGATCGGGGTATTCGACGCGATGAAGCCACCCTCACCGACATCGATCGGCTTGTTCTTTCCGAAACTGCCGATGATGACATCACCATGCTTGGCATGGTCAGTGCCGATGGACCCTGAGACGTCATTGATGAATGTGATGTTGTTCTTCCTGCATTCCTCGTGGATCATCCGGGTATCATCGCACGCAGCATAGGCCGGCATCGAATTCCACAGGAGGACACTGTCGGGGTGGTCGCGGATCTGGGCCTTGAAGGTGCGGTCCGCAGCACCATGCTCGGTGATGAGTCTGACTTCCTGCATCTTGAGCTTCTTGATGGCTTGGGTGTAAGTGATCCAACCACCCTGATCCTGCGTGAGGACCTTCTTCTTCTCTTTGTGGTGCCTGAGCGCCTCCAGGATGGACTGATTGCCTCTCGTCGTGAAGACGACATAGGCCTTGCCAGTCAGACGCTTGATGAATTCCCTGGCTTCTTCTGTATGCATGGTCCGCCTTGTATAGTAATATATATAAAGCTACCGCGGTTTTCGTGGCCTTGCGCCCTTGTAGCTCAGCGGTAGAGCGCGTCCTTGGTACGTTTGCGCCCCGACGGAAACGTTCGGAGCCAGGCGACAGAAAGGACGAGGTCGGGAGTTCAATTCTCCCCAAGGGCTT
>JBDRLR010000073.1:0-4113 GCA_043812855.1 Nanobdellota archaeon
TTCTCCATTGACCAGGCCTGCGGCGGGTTCGTCGCAGTAGATGGACATGTCCGTTGACTGTTTGTATCGGTCTCTCATGGCCAACGCGAGCAGGGCTGTCCTTGTCGTCCACTTCCCTGCGTTGCAGAAGTGGTCTTCAACATATGTTCCGTTCGGGGCGCATTGACCGTCAACAGGCATCTCGGTCGGACAGGTCAAATCTTTGTATGCGCCTACAAGTGAATCTGGTCCCATCGGGCAGTTGCATTCGTTGGGCGCGCACAGCCTGGTCGTCTTGTCGTTCTGCCACCAGTCGTAGCTGAGCGGGACGAGTTCGCCTGCGACGCAGCCGTACATATTTCCGTCTTCGAGACGGAACGGTTGTCCTTCGTCTTCGATGCTCAGCCATTCTCCGCTCGCGTTGCAGAAATGGATGCCTGCGCGATCGCAGCGATGGTCACCTGCTGCGTTTGGAACCGTCGTGAATGTCAGCATCTCCTTGTCGAATCCCATCCAGCCAGGATTGGCGTCTGGCGCGGTCAGTCCGTTTCCGCATCCCAGGAACTTGCCGTTGTAGTATTTCCATGAGGAGTAGTTCTGGCCAAGGGTGTTCATGTTGAGGCTGTCGTTGACGAGCTGGTTGTTCTCGACGCCGAATCCTGCCCAGCATCCCGCGTATGATGCGTCGGAGTAGTACTCCAGAGTATTTGATCTTCTGCTGTCACTTTCGTATCCGCAGCATCTGCTTCCAGTCCATTTATAGGACATGGTGGCATCGCAAACAGCCCAGATCGCATTGTAAGTGTTGTACAGTGCGTGGCTTGACGTAGGAGGTATCTTGGTGAGAGGATAGTCATAGGTCTGAAGACTCAGACTCTTGATCCATGTCTTGTGCTCCGCGGCACAGAAGTAGAGTGAGTCTTGCCGAGGAGATACGAGGAAGACATTATCAATCACGACGGAATCGCCGATGCAGTTCCCTCCAGCGCACACTATTGTGAGCTTAGCCTTCATGGCAGTACCTCTTTGAATTCTATCTAGGGGCAGGACCACATGGTGCCAGCGATACTTGACCCATCCGTTGGTGGAATAAGCCAAGGGGTTAATGAACTCAGTTATGGATCCATTCATCGCCTCGAGCACAAATCTGAACGTGCCTCCTTTTGTGAACATGATATCGAATTCGAGGAATCCGAATTCAGGAGTCCATGCTAGGCCGTCAAGGACGGGCTGGGTGAAAGAGATCTCATTGGTTTGGAATGTTCCTTTTCGCACCGTGTCCGCGATGAATTTGCGCTCGTCTTTGGTGATGACTGTTTCTGTTGAGATGATGGTGTCTATTGAGTTGCTCGTGGCGAAGAGGTTGTATCCATTGAGCGGGTTCAGGAATTCCGTGCGTGCGATGCCGTTTTCGCACTTGCCGTTCGCGCAGCATTCTGCCCACACCGATGCGCTACCGAAGTTGTCACATGCGAACGAGTTGGGAAGCCCTGCATTCGCGAGCACAGGGTCTGGTTCAGGTTCGGAGCATTCGCTGCTTGCGAGGATACAGTCAGGATCCGAGCAGTCTACTAAGTCATCTCCGTCATTGTCTCTCTCATCCGTGCAGATTTCCATAGATCCAATAGGGCAAGAGGTTTGGATGTACTTGAGACAGTCAGGGTCTGTGCACCCCTTTCTGCCGTCACGGTCGTTGTCGATGTCGCCTGAGCAGCTTACGGCAGTCTCGTTCTGGGCGGTTCCTCCTGTGCCGAGGCAATTTTGACCTACTTTGTTTGTGCAGTCGGTCTTGTTGATGTCGGATTGTCCGCCTGGCACGCCACTCGCAGGGGCATTCTGCTTGCAGATGTCGCAGTTGTCGACGATGTACACCCACTCTTCAAGAGTCATGGTGGTGGTGGGGATACATTCAGGATGGCCTGCGACCTCATCAATGTCAGGGATTGTGTCTCGGTCTGCATCATTGATTTCGAAGGGGTTTCCTGAACTCGGAGGAGGATAGGACGTCGCCTCGCAATAGTCCACAGCCAAGTATGTTGATGAGTCTGTCTTCATGCGGTCAGGCACAGGCAGAAGTTCATGCTTGGTCTTGGGCGTCTGGGATGGCGACCGGAGATATTCCACGCTGTTCACGTCGCATGCGAAGAATGATTCTGTGTTTGAGACGACGTCGAGCCCCTCGCCGTATATTGTTTTCGGAGGGGTGTAAGGTGGCAATGAATGGACAATGTATGATCCGTCGATGGAAGCGATGTCACTGACCCACCAGTGCGGAGTTCCGTCATTGGTTGTGATTCTTCCATCAGAACCCAGGTCCTGCGCACACAGATATTTCCCTTCCGCGTCCACGTATCCAAGGTCGCTTCCAGGGTAGACTATGTAGATATTGTCGAATGATATCTCGCCGGAGGACGCGCTGTGTGCCAATCGAATCTGCAGAGCCTTGCCGGCGTGCTCCGTTCTTATACTGAATGTGGCGTGGTTTCCTCGGTGCCAGATGCCATCGGACGTCCACACACCACCAGGCAGATCGTTTGGTACCAGGACTACGAGGCCTGATCGGTCCACAGAAATCGCGAGGCGGTAGTCTCCTCCAGCGAGCCCGCTAGCTTTGTAATCGTAGAAGAGGTCATATTGTCCCGCTGGCAGATAGAAGTCTTTGGAGTAGAGTTTGCGTGCCGACAATCCAGCGGTGCTCTTGAGCGTCACGGCATTGCCGAACGAGCCCGTCGTGATGGTTTCGGGCGTTCCGTCGACATCGTATCCCCATCCTTGGACTGCTGACCTTAATTTGTAGTCCGCATTAATCTCATTGGTCGGCTCACCCACTTCTTCAACGGCAGTCAACATCCTGAAGTTCCCGTTGAACGGCAGGATGTCGTCGCCACAACAGCGGTTCTGGCTTATGTCTTCCGCCCAGATGCCGCTGGAGCTCTCGACTCCGTTGACCGCGGCGCATGCCTGCTCTGAGCTGTCGCCGTCCATGAATCCCATCGGGATTTCCGTGTCCCAGAGGCAGACCATCTTCGCCGAAGGCACAGTGCAGTCGTGCCCGCCCGCAGGGTCGATGCATTGACACGGCGTGGCGATGATTGATATAATATTGCTCGCGGATGTAATCTTTTGTGTCTGTCCTTGTTCGATACCGCTGATGATGTACCCATTGCCTTCGATGTGAAATGCGGCGACGACAGAGACGCAGGCAAGGAGCAGCACGACAATCAGGAAAGATGTCTTGTTCATGTCATCGTCACCGTCTGGAATCGTATGGAGTCGACGACGACGTCATTCGTCGGGTCGTAGATGATCCATCTGTTCTCGAATTTGATGAGTTCCATTCCTGGCTGCGCCTTCTCGTAGACGACAGGGTAATCGACCATGCCTGCTGCGATGGTATCTTCAGTGAGCATGTCGCGTTCGACAGGTGGCCCATTTTCAGCTATGAGTGATGTGAGTGCTGACTGCATTTGAATATGTTCATCTTGTTCATCTTGCTGCGCCGGACTGGAATCTGGGCGGGTCAGCATGAAGATGAGAATTATATTGACGATGAGGAGCACGCCTGCAAGGACCAGCAGCGCCGAAATCGTACTAAATTTTCGAGTTATCATCCTGCTGTGAAGTTTATGCACATAGATCTACAGTCCACATGGTCTGTTTTTCCTTCGGCGTGCGCACGAAGATACCATGCTGGTCTGACACCCGCCAAAGTCACTAGGGGTTGCGTCAGGTCGCCGCTATTGCGAGGCCACAGTTGACAGCTTGCACGGTCATTGCCACTAGTATCTATACCATTGAATTTGACAAAGGAGAGCGCACAGAAATCGTGTTCACCGATTTCGACAAGACCCGAGTCTCCCCCTGTTGAGACCAACCTGCTGGCAGTCACGGTCTTTCCCACATTCAATGTATTAGTGTTGATCGTGTCGAAGTCCAGATTCGCTGAGTAACAAGGCAGGAACGCGAACGAGCCGACGTTCACATTATTAAGAGATATCTGCGCCTCTGCGGCTGCTCCGCATGTCGCATCATAGGGTTCTGTGGCTCCGACGAGGATGTCGAACATCCCTTGGCTGTCCGTCTTCGCAGAGTCCCCGTATGTATTGCCGCCGATGAGGATATCGATGTCTGAGT
>JBDRLR010000074.1:0-6536 GCA_043812855.1 Nanobdellota archaeon
GTCCAGGTGCAGAACAAGGTCAAGAACATCGTGGTCGGCCACCGCGCCAACTACGTGCGGGAACTGCGACGATTCATCGAAGCGAACCGATTCTACAAGGGCGACATCCACAGCTTCCTTGTCGACCTTCAGAGCCTCCGAACCGGTCTTGACGACTTAGGCACCAAGACGGCAAAGAGCTACTCGGCAAGCCAACACCTCTTCTACGACCACACCGACCCCATCTACAAGACATTAGGCGAGATGCACACGCTCTTGAAACGATTGGACGCCGCTGTCGAGAAGACCAAGGCGTCGCACATCCCTGAACTCCTGAAGCTGGTCAGCGAGCGCAGCCGACGCAAACAAGAATCGGCGGACCACCGCGCGGCGCTCGCCGCACTCACGAAACGAAAAAACGAACTTGCTTCGCAGATCGAAGAGGCCCAGAAGGCGCTCGGCTCCTTGGAGACCGGAGAAGAATACGTGCAGATGCAAGTCACGCAGAAACGCATCGGCGCCCTGAACACACAGATCGAACGGAATGCGGACCTCATCCGGGTGCTCTTCGCCGCCATGGGCAGGGCCATGAGGAAATACGAGAAGATATCCCTAGATTCCGCTCGCCTATCCGCCTATCTTGAGGATGCCGCCCGAGCACTTGAAGGAGACCCTGAACTGCACATCATATCGACACTCAACAAGATGCGCTCCGCGGTCGAGAACGGAAGCGTGAAAGTCGACAACGCAGAGAAGAACATACGCGCCATCGACACTGCGCTTGACGGACGACTCCCTACGCTCGCTGAGGACAGAAGGCTGCTCTTCAAGGAGCTGCACGACGCCAAAGACAGACTTTCCCAGTCAACGGCAGGAGCACGAGGCATCGAGAAGAGGACCGAACTTGGCCAACTGAAGACCGAGGCCGCCGCCCTGGACAAGGAGACTGCGGCGAGGCGCGGCCTTGCCGAAGGCGCGGATATCGGATCCGTCGAAACCAGGATCATCGAGGAAGCACTGAGTGTGTTCGCCGTAGAACTTGCGATCAGCCATGCGAAAAAGCCCGACGGACGCCGACGACAAACAAAAAATATATAAAGCTACAAAGTCGGACTAGTGTGTCACATCGTTCTCGTGTCAATAGGAAGCGAAAAGTATATAAATAAACAACATCTTCCTATCATATATAACAAAAACGATAAACATTTATACTCATCCAGATTCAATACGTGCAGGGGGAAAGTGGCCAAAACGTCAAAGATCTTCAATGTGTTCTTCCGGGAGAAACCGGCTATGATGCTTGTGACTCTGCTGAACCGCAACACCGACGTGTACGCAAGCTCGCTTGCCAAAGTCGTCGACTGCACATACTCGCACGTCGTCAAGATACTGCAGGAGATGCAGAAGGCAGGACTGATCGCATTCGAGAAGCAAGGACGGCTGAAAGTGCTGACCTTGACGAAGAAAGGCGAAGAAGTCGCAAAACACATCGACGCCGTGCGCAGCGCCATCTGAATTCTACCAATCTTATGCTGCGCTGATGCCGTGCATAGGGGCGAACGCCAGATGAAATCTCGGAACACTGACAAAGGGGTCGCGCCCTCCGGGCAATGTCAGTCATCAATGCATGAAGAATGCGTGAGCAGCGCGGCATCAGCAATTTCCTTCGAACCGAAATAGGAGCAGAGAATGCGACCATCAGTCAACGACGAGAAGGCCCTTGCACACCATCCAAGGCGGCGAGAAGCGATCGCGCATCAGATGTCTTCCTGTTCTCGAAATGGAAATCAGGCAGATACTGATTCATGACGAACTTGAGCATCAAGGCATCCCTCCCTTCCATGGGCACCGCGATGGTTGTTGCGCCCTCAAGCTCGATCTCGAGATCCGAGCCTACTTTGATGCCGCGTTGCGTCACCGTCAAAGTCACGTCGTCGGCGCGCACGACCGTCTCGATGTAGGCCTCACCTGGGCGAAGATACTGCGCCAACTGCGCGGGCTCCTTGACTCCCCTGTCGCCATAGACCCTCGTCGTCCCATCGATCTCATGCACCATCTGATATTCTCTCATGGTCACACCTTGAACTTCTCGATGTTCAACCTGTCCTTCTCCACCTTGATACGATACGAATCCATCTCGTTGAACCCGCCAAGCTTCGTCACGACGTGCGGCAAGAAGACACGATCACCGCGAAGATCGAGCGTGCTGATGATGTCCAACGCGGACTTGGTATCGATAGAATCCATGATGTCCTTCCCCTTCTGTTCGGAGAGCTGATCCTGCATCGCCTTCGTCCGATCGAAGAGATGCTGCGCGATGATCCTCGCGACGTTGATCTTCGTCACCTTCTGGACCCCCTGAAGACCCGGACTGATATTCGCCTCGAGGACAAGCGGACCCCTGGCGCTCGGCAAGATGTCGACACCGCAGATCTCGGCATGGATACACCTCGAGGTAAGGACCGCAAGCTTCTTGGTGACCGCGTCCGGCTCGAAGGGCTCACCTGTCCCGCCCTGATGGATGTTGGCGCGCATCTCCCTGACTTGCGCGCGACGCTGATACGCGGCGACGACCTTGTCTCCGACGACGATGAGCCGGTAATCCCTTCCGCCCGCATCCACGAACTCCTGGATCAGAAACGGCTGCTTGAGCGCGGTCAGCGCATCAAGAAGCGTCGAGGCCGAGGCGTAGCTCTCAGCATACATGACTCCCTTGCCTTGGGTGCCCTGCGGAAACTTGAGGATGATCGGATAATTGACACGATCAAGGATCTCCTTGGCAGACTGCACGGTCGCCGCAAGATACGTCTTGGGCATCGGGATCCTGTGGATCTGCAAGGCAAGCTGCGTGAGGAGCTTGTCATGCACCACGGTGAATGCGCTGGGCCTGATCGGGATGTAGCATGAGTCGCCGAGAATCTCAGTCATCGTGCGAAGGAGGGGAGAGAACCGAAATGACCCCTTCGGATAGACACAGTGATACTTCTGCAACGGCTTACCCTTGTAGAGCACCTCAGCAGACTTGCCAGAGAAATTCACCTCGACATGACGGATATCGATCTCGTCGACGACATCGAACAAGGAACGCATCTCGACCGCAGTGAGCTGCGAACTCTCGCTTCCCAGACTGATGATTGCCGCCTTCATCGCTTCTGCGGATCGATGAGAAATCCCTGCCTCAACACATTCTGCCCGATGAGCACCTTATACTTCATGTGGCCGCGATCAGCAAGAGTGAACTCTGCCTTGATCCGCCTGCCACCTATCTCGAACTCAGCCTCCACGATCGGCCTGATCCTGGTCCCATGCGCGCTCTTTACCGCCTTAGAATGGATGATCGGGCCCAACTTGAGCCTCGACGCCAAAATGATGTCGATACTGCTCTTGGTAGCGCCTGTGTCGATGCGAGCCGTGTGCCTCTCAGAACCGTTCACGCCCTCCATGGTGAGCTCCTCGCAGAACCCCACAATGGTGCGATCGCCGAATCTTGTCGTCATCCACTCTCAAAGTCGACGACCCCTTATATTTCTTTCGACTCACCGGCCAAGTCACGTCAAGTGAGCTCATCTGACTGCAGAGTACTGCGGAGGCCTCAAGGCGAGACATCCGCAGGATGCCGTCCTGCGAACACCAACCCCGACACCAGAAGGACGACATCTCCCGTAGGGAGCAACCCCTCAGTCATCAAACTGAACGCGCACATCGTGTTCGCCCTTAAGGACGGCATCCCAAACGAGAAGCGCGTCGCGGGAGAAGACCTCGTATGCACCCTATACGCTACGCGTATCGCATGCTCGGAATCCCTCTCCAAGGCAGCACTCTTCCCGACTCGTGCGACCAGACCCGCACGGGCACGAAAGGCCCTGCAGATAGATTTAAAAGGTGAAACCTGGTGTTCTGGGACATGATGCGTGACGTCGAGGGAAGCCCGTGGCTCGATATCTACTCACTGATCCTGCACAAAGCATTCACCGAGCAAGACATCGCGCTGTGCCGAACCGCCATGACGGCCCAACAAGAGATATTCTCGCCCTCGGTCAGCGGCGGACGAATCCTCGACATCGCAAGCGGACTGGGAAGCACCGCACTCATCTGGGCAGAGATGGGATGCCACGTGGTCGGCATCGACTCGGACCCCTCCATGATACGCGCCGCGACCCTCAACGGCGAACGATACGCCGACCGACTCAGCTTCGTCGAAGGAGACATCTTCTCGATCGCCGAACTCTTCGACCCCGACTCATTCTCGGCATGCTACAACGGCAGCATACTCAACCATCTGGAATCAAGCCAGATCAAGACGCTCATCGCATCAGAGCTTCGGGTGGCGCCGATCGCCCTGATCGATGTCGTACTCGCGCCATCGACACTTCCCGCCTCGACGACGAAACGCATGAAGCAACACGGAATCCACATCAAGATCTGGACCGAGAAGGAAATCCGCGAAGCGCTCAGTCCTTTTCGCATCACCCATTTCGAGAACAGGATCGCGCCATCGCTGCATGGAGAACGCCAACAGGCGTTCATCATCCTGGAACGCTGATCCTCGACGACAAAATGCGCAAATTCTTCGCGGAGGACTCATCAACACATGCGACAGAGTGGCTCAATACGGTCTGTAAACGCAGAAAAATGGCAAAAAAACACAAAATATATAAAGAACATTGATGAAGAATGGTTCAATAACTTATGTGTGAGGTGTATTGCAATGGCAGCAAAGAAGAAGAAAGCAGTTAAGAAGAAAGTAACCAAGAAGAAGGCCGCGAAGAAGCGAAAGTAAGGCTTTCTTTTCTTTTTTTTTTCTATTTTTCCATCTTCAATTCCACGAAATCTGAGTGTCCCTTCGCCGGAAAACAGCGCTCATAGAAGTCGCACTGCCCCGTCCTCCACTTGCACAGAGGACCAGGATTCATCGGATACTCGTCGATCCGCGTCGAGAGCGTCTGCGAATGCACGTACTTCACCTGCTGGACCCCGTACTGGATCAAGTCCTGGTCGACCGGCATATTCTTCTCCTGGAACTTCAGAAAATGCACACCCACGAAACCCGGAGGCCGCCCATACTCCTCCTCATAGAGGAAGGCATAGATGGCCAACTGCCTGCGATAATCATCTGAAATCTCGTCCGAATTCGAAGTCTTATAGTCCAATAAGCGCACCTTCCCCTGAAAGGTGTCGATTGCATCGATGAAACCACGCACCATCAGCGACTTGGAGACGATCTGATGCTCAGTGGTGGGGCGCAGCTTGATGAAGCCCTGCTGGACCGACAGACCCCTGGCAACCTCCGCATCGAGCTTGGCGAGGAACCCTTCCGTGAAATTCGAGAGCATGACGACGGACTCATCAAAATAGCCGCCCAGATCAGGGACGCTCAGTGTGTTGAGCTCATCGAGACTTCCGATCCACAAGTCCGAGAACCGCTGCGATATCCAATCCCTAAGGAAGGCAGCAGGGTCGCCTTCGAGAGCGGATGGTCGGATGGTGAAGAAATCCTCAAGCACCTTGTGCACCAAGGACCCCCTGATGAGATGGATGTTGGGTCTTGAGGGCAGCTTGAGGATGTACTGGCAGAAATACTTGCGCGGACAATGCATATATGTATTGATGGACGAGGGAGACTGCACCCGCGCCGCCTTGAGCTGAGACTCCATCTTCTCAGAAGGTCAGGCATCATATATATACGTTTTCCATCCCTGTCCACTGGCTCAGATGTGGGCAGGTGGACCTCGCTTCAGGCGTGATGCACGCCGAGCGCATAGCCTTGAACGACGGACGCAAGACGCCGACCGGTACGGTGGTCCGCTCCAAGGGCATATCTTCGACGCCAAGGCGGGTCTTTTTCGTTGAATGAGTAGGTCTGAGATGGACTCAATCCTTATAAATAGGCCGCAGAAAGCGTCAACCCAGGCCCAGCCACGTCCCCAGGATGGCAAGCCAGGACGTCCTGACACGCTCCACATATTCCACCCTTCGATCCTGGATCTGGATCCTGGTGGTATAGTGCGTCTCCTGACGCTGGACCGGCACCAAGACGCAGGAGCGGACAGTGGGAGGGACGATGTCCGCAATAGCCCAATACGTGCCTGCCGGCACGTCAGTGGGAATGCTGATCTCCTCGATTTGGAACGACTCAAGATCCAACGACACCCACGGACTGAAATACTGCGCGTCCTCATAGGACAGGATGTCCTTGAAGGTATCGAACGGATAGACCGCCAAGTCGAAGAACGCGAACTGGACCTCAAAAGTCCCCTGACGCTCGCCCTGATTCTGCAAGGTGAGGATGGGAGTCACCACGCTGCCCGAAGCGCTCACCCACCCCGTCCACTCATACGCATACAGATACTCCTCGTCCTGGCATTCCTCCTGCACATCATCGATGTAGACAACGTAGGGCTCCTGCACCTGCACCGGAACCTGCTGCGTCCGATACGCGATCCTCGAGGACTCGCACGACGAGAAAAGAAGGATCAGCAGGATGACGAGAAGAACGATGAGCGCCACGAACATCCGTCTGAGGGCTCGGCGCGGCGACCGACCTTGCGAACTCTGAA
>JBDRLR010000075.1:0-2185 GCA_043812855.1 Nanobdellota archaeon
CAGCGGTAACGGCGAACACATGCAAGAAATCACGCTGATGCCGCCATCCGGACCACCAGGGCAGACCGTCGTATCGATCGCGTCAGTATGCTCCACAGTCCCTTCGCTCTGGTGCCGACGAAGCGACCAGACACGATACATATCGAACATCATCATCGTCGACCACACGCTCAGCGAAGGAGAACTCACGCTCAAGGCATCACTGAACACATCGTTGCAGGAGGCGAGCCATCGGCAGGCATCCCTGACCGCCAGAACGCGAGGCGTCACCATGAAGGCCGAGGCATACTTGAGCGTGGTCGCCCCGCTCAACACTGACCTCGCGAAGGCCGCAGAAGACACACAAGCCATCAACGATGCGCTGGACCAGAGCCTTGCAGGATTCGGATCGGCCAGAGCGTCATATCTCGCGCAAGACTATACGACACTAGACAAGAAGATGGTCGCGCTGACGCTCGCGCTGGACGACGTCGAGGCAAGAATCCATGCGTCCGAAGGCCTCATCAGCGCTTTTGAAGGAGACTACATGGCCATCACCGAGCTGCTTGGCAGCCTTGACATCGCCGCGACCGAACTGAGAGACGCAACGGCGCTATACACCGCCACAGAAGACGAAAACACGCTTCTAGTCATCCAAGACTACTCCCGCTCCTACGCCGCCCTCAGAGAGCCATTCGTCACGAAGAACGTCCGCGATAACGGCGAATACCTGTCCCGAGTCGAATCTCTGCAGAGGATCATCACTCTTCTCGTCCACGAATACGAGGGCGTGGTCAGGACTGAGTACCTGAAGACGTCGTTCGCGACGGACGTGATGCGGCTTTCGCGTGACGGCCACGTTACGTGGAACGCGACCCAACCCAAGTCCGCACCAGGCCTCGACGACGTCCGACGCGCCTGCGCCGCGCACGGTAAGGTCCTCAACGACGTCGCCAGCCTGGAAAATGCATCGCGAACCTGGCTCGTCGCAAACCGACCTGATCTTGTGGGAGACGCAACGTTCATCCGCTCCTTGCGCAACGCTCGCAAAGCGGCGCTTGCGCACGCAGAGAACACGACCATCAACGAGTATCTGAACCTGAGCGAATCAGCCATGTCCTGGCTGAGCCTGATATCTGCAGCATCCGAGAACCTCAGCGAGTTCGGCATCGATGAGAACGACAGCAGCATGCTGATCAGTCCTCTGCCGCCGACGATCTCGGACGAAATACGCTCGATGTGCGATGCTCTGCGACGACCGGCCGACATGAATATCACCACTATACCTTCGCTTCCTGCCGTCGAGCATCCCGCCGAAGACGAGCCTGGACCGCTGCCTGAACCGATCGATCAATGCTGCGCCCTCGGCATCTGCCAAGCGTGCTGCGACGACTGCGACTTAGGACCTTATCCAGTCATCTTCGTCCACGGCCACTCATTCCTGGCCAATACATCGCCCGAGACGAGCATGGACTCCTTCAGCGAGATCCAACTCGAACTGCAGACGCGCGGCTACATAGATGGAGGCAGCATAAACTATGGATCAGGTTCGACTCCCTTGCAGGCAGGCGCCTGGTCAAGACAACCGCTGCCCATCACGGTGAGGGCATCGTACTACTACACCCTCATTTCAGGCGATGATTCGATCGAATGGGTGGTGCGCAACACGGACGGCATCGAGAACTACGCGCTTCGCCTCAAGGACATCATCGACATCGTCAAGGCGCGGACCGGAAAACCACGCGTGAACCTCGTCGCGCACTCCATGGGCGGCCTCGTCGCCCGCAGCTACATCGATCTGTTCGGCGGAGACGACGTCTCGACACTCACCTTGATCGCGACGCCCAACGCAGGGGTGGAAGGCAGGACAAGGAGCCTGTGTCCCGTCTTCGGATCCAAACGAGAATGCGAGGACCTCTCGGCGGGAAGCGTCTTTTTGCAAAGGCTGAACTCCAAGAACGCATCTACCATCGTCACGCACACCATCACCGCGACGGGATGCGCCATGAGCGGCGGTGAGGGTGACGGAATCGTCCTCACCTCTGATGCCGTGCTTGCCGGCGCGACCGACCATCGCATCCAGGGGCACTGCACCGATCGTCTTGGATCTGATCTGCACAACACCATCCTTGATCCCATGCAGTATCCTCAAGTCGTCGACATCATCGACGATATCCTTGGCGCGAAGCAGTCATAGCGGAGAAGA
>JBDRLR010000076.1:0-41391 GCA_043812855.1 Nanobdellota archaeon
TCCATCTGCGACTCCTCGGCCTCGGTCAGAAAGACTTCTTCCCACCTCGGATAGTTCGAGCCATCGACCGTCCTTGGGAACGCTTTGGAAAAAGGCATGGGTGGGGGATGATGTGAGGACTCTTAAATGTTGCCCTGCTCAATCCGTGGAAATCCTAGCATCTCCAGGCCATCCATCGAAAAAGCGGTCAAGACGAGACAGGTCAGGGGCGAGGTTCGTCTCCATCCTGCCAGGAATGCGGCCCTGAAACGTCAGGGTGAACCTTCGTCCACGACGCGGCGAAAAGACAAGCTTCAAGGCCCGCATATCTGGACCGCCGCCAAGCCGGGCAGTCCTGTCTTCAGCAGTCTCGTCGAAACGCCTGGACACTCTCACATCATCCTGCGTGAACGACCGATGCGATATGTAATTCTGCCTCAGACTCAATTTCACCGCATGGCAGCATCGCTTGTCCAGGATGACCATGTGGAACTTGACGACGCGAGCGAACATGAACAACGAAACGCAGAACAAGGAAACGAAGAATATGTGGAATCCGTACTGAATATCCTGGAACACACCGAGCCAGACTGCGCCGAGTGCCACAATACCCAAATATGCTGGAATGACGAATTTGAGCAAAACGACATCAACATCACTCATCGCAGACGCGGAGAAGAACACATCCTTCGGGTCCGCACCAAACCGCTGCTTGGCGATCTCCAGATACACATCCTTTCGCATGCATTCACCGCGGCGTCGCAGGAGGCTCCACACCCAGATCCGGACGCTGACCCAGCGCTATCGGGCTCTCACCACCATGCCAACTGAATCTCGGCCTAATCCTCACCGGAAAGATACGCTCATTCGTGTCATCAAGAATAAGGGCGGCGCCCGCCTCCCTTGGCAGATCATTGAGATACTGATCAAGACCCGTTCGCATATAACTCTGCATCAAGGAAGCAAGAGCATCGGTGTCAAGCCTTGCCGTAAGACGATGGCTGAGCAAGACGTCCGCCTGCGTCATGACATCGGTGTGGATCTTTCCCGGCTGCTGCGTCGCGAGAACCAGCGAGATTCCCGGCTGGCGGCCCTCCCGAAGGATGGTGACCAACGCGTCCGTAGCGGCAGTATGTCCTTGATTCGGCAAGAACTCATGCGCCTCATCAATGACAAGCCACACCAGAGGGTAGGCACGCTCAGGAGTCTCATCAGAGAAGTAATTCATGGACTTATGCAACTCCTTGAACTCCTCCGTCTTTCGCTGCCGCATCCTCTGGATGAAGAGCTTCTCCGAGACGAGGCCGATGACCAGACTCTTGATGGCCCAGCTGCCCGTCTGCGTCGCATACGCCGACACATCAAGCACCGTGATCTGTCCCGGCGCAGCAAGATCAGAGATAGGCGTTCCCTTCGCGCTGAACAGACCCCACTTCGAGGCAGTCATGAAACGATTCACCGCGGCGGCCTTGATGTCCTGATGCGCATCCGGGTCGGCGCGAAGCCTGGCGCAGATGTCATCGAGAGTGAAGTCCTTCTGCGCATCCCGCAGATCCATGATGACCTTCTCGGTCAAGACCGCGATCGGATCATTGGACTGGAGCTCGAACGCCATGATCCAATCCCTGGCAGTCAACTCCGAGGCCATGATCGAGAACGGCCTATCCGTCGGGATGCCCGAAGCCTTCGCCGCCTCGAAATACCCCGCAGGAGTATAGATGACGATGTCACAGGCGCCAGGCTGCATATCCCACTCCCTAAGGAGGTCACGCTCCTTCTTGTTGGGATACTTCATCGTCCAATAGATGCCCATGGTGTCGAGAAGAATAATGGAAAGATTCGACCTGATGTTCCTTGGGAGCTGGGCCATGCCCTCCGCGATGACGCCCATGGTGTATGACTTTCCCCCGCCTCTCTTACCGCACACGAACACAACATGGCTTCTGAGCATGTCGAGATACACCTTATTGGACAAGGACGTCGTGCGCCCCATCTTGACATAATGCTTGCCCAAAAAGACGGTACCGTCCGTGCCGAACTTCTTGAGATCAGACTCGCTACGGCCGATGATGATATCGTACATGGGATGGACTGCGCTCGGGCAGTATATATACTTTTGGCACACCACCTCAGGGTGCTGCTCTCCACCACAAGAACATATGGACAGAACCAGAGAGTCCACCCCTCAAATCTGATACCATTTAAGAATGGCAATAATGAAAAGGTTTATATAAATGGCACCATTCTGTGCCGTTCATGGAAGATGTTGAACTGGTCGACGACAAACCCCCTCGCAAGCGCGCACGCGCTTCTACCGCAAAGCCCTCGAAGAGGAAGCCCAAGAAGGCAGCCATCAAGAAACGAAATTACGGCCCCGCCATCGCAACGATCGCGATCATCCTTCTCATCGTGGCCGGAGGCATCTATGTATGGATGAGCGGCCTTCTGACGCCCACGCCACGCGAGACACAGGAAGACGAGCAAGTCATCGTCATCGTCAACGGATATCCTCTGACACAGGCCGCGATCGACCAAGAATACGACTCGCTTCCCGTCTACCAACGCCAACTGGTCACCAAGGACCAATTCGTCTCGCAGATGATCGACGACATCCTCCTGCTCCAAGAAGCGAGCGCCAACGGATACTCCATGACTGACGCCGAAGTCGACGCATCACTCGACGATCTTCTGGCGCGCAACGACCTGAGCATGACCCAACTGAGCGAATCGCTGGCGGCGCAAGGCATCAGCGTCGATCAATTCAAAGAAGCGTTCCGACGACGCCTCGTCGTTACGAGCCTGCTCAACGACACGCTCTTGAGCAACATCGACATCAGCGACAAAGACGTCGAGACGTTCTACAACGATAATCTCGACCAATTCATCGTCGGGCCGCAGGTCGACGCACGACACATCCTCGTCGAGACCGAGGAAGAAGCGCAATCCATCCGCGACGAGATCATCGCCGGCGCCGACTTCGGAGAAGTCGCCGCGGCGAAGTCCATCGATCCGAGCGCCGCACAGAATCTGGGAGATCTCGGATACTTCGGCAAGGGACAGATGGTTCCTCAATTCGAAGACGCGGCATTCTCGCTCAAAGTCGGAGAGATCAGCGACCCAGTACCGACCCAATTCGGATGGCACATCATAGAAGTGCTGGACAGGACCGAAGAAGCGGTCCTGCCTCTGGACGACGTGCGGGAGCAGATCCGCCAAAGCCTTGCCATGCAGAGGACGCAGGACGCGCTTACGCTCTACCTGGCACAACTGCGCAGCAAAGCAGATATCATCCACACCGAGAATATCGATGAGCCCCAGGAGCCGTCAATGGATGAGGTCATCCAACCGGTCGAAGACGAACCATTGGTGCCTGCAGACGACACTCAAGGCGATGAGCCCATCATCGATGAAGAACCAACTCCGCCCACCGCAGACCTGGCGAGTTGCATCGCGGACGCCGCGACCCTGTATGGCGCATCCTGGAACCAGGACACCGCACGCCAGAAGGCGCTCTTCGGAGCGGACGCCGCCAAGATCACATACATCGAATGCGGAGTCCCCGGCGACTACGCAAGCCAGACCCAGGTCTGTACTGACGCTGGAATCAACGGCTACCCTACATGGAAGATTGGATTGCGCCTCGAAGTGGGCGCGCAGACGCTCGAGCGGCTCGCCGCACTGACTGCATGCGAGGAATAGTGGCTGGCCAGGCAGAAGAATAGATGCATGGTCATTCTTCCTCAAGAACTAAAGCTACTTCAATGTCTATAATGCTAAATATAGAATACAGCATACAAAGCAAAGCTTGATTTCGCCTTATTGCATGCCCTGACGCTTCATCAGGAGATCCAATCTCTTCTCCAGAATGACCAGCATCCGCAGCGCATAGACGACCGCCGCAAGCGTCCCTATGTTGACCGCCAACGCAATCTGAGCCGAACCATCCATAACCATACAACCACCTCCTCAAAGGCCAAACCTCTCGATGTTTTAATAAGCTTCCATTATGTCTTGACTAGGGATATGGACTTCCTCAGCGATTCCTGCGCTCCCAAAAATTCCAATTCCCGTTCACAACCTTTATAAAGCGAGTTCTGTTACCAGAAATCCATTTGCGCAAACGGGTCCTCTGTCGAGAGGCGTCAAGGAGGCGCGTCGATGAGACACAGACACTCTTGCGCAAACCAGCCCGACATGAGAGTTGCTCTCGCAAGCGCCAGACCAAAAGTCGTGCAATGAGCTAGAGAGTTAGTGTCTCGGGCGACACTTTCATCATCAAACACGCGCCGAAGGCGCATCAAGGGAAGTAGCGCGTTTCAAATGATCCTTTCATCATCGCCGTCAGGCGGAACTCGTGGAAGAAGCCACGCATGAAGGCCTTTGAACAACTACTTCTTGGAGGCACAGGAATGGCAAAAATAGCACAGGTTTCAGCAAAATACATCATCCATGCCAGCATCAGCATCCAAGGCGTCGTGGACAAGCCCGACGTGATCGGAGCCGTATTCGGGCAGACCGAAGGATTGCTCGGCGCGGACCTTGAGCTGCGAGAACTGCAACGAAGCGGACGCATAGGTCGTATCGAAGTCAACACCGAAGTCAAAGCAGGCAAGACCGCAGGAGAAATCATGGTGCCTAGTTCACTTGACAAGGCAGAGACTTGCATCGTGGCGGCCGCCCTCGAGATCATCCAACGCATCGGCCCCTGCAACGCCAAGATCAAGGTCGAAACAGTCGAAGACGTCCGCGTATCACGACGCCAGTTCGTCATAGAGCGCGCCAAAGAGATTCTCAAGACCCTCATGGACGATGTCATGCCCGACTCCCAAGAGATCGCGGACGAGGTCGGATACTCTGTGCGCATGATGGCCATCCAGGAATACGGTCGGGAACGCCTGCCCGCAGGACCTGCCGTGGAAGAGTCAGACGAGGTCATCCTGGTCGAAGGACGCGCAGATGTGCTCAACATGCTCAAGTACGGCTTCAAGAACGTCGTCGCCATCAACGGCACGAGCGTTCCGAAGACCATCATCGAGCTGTGCCAGAAGAAGACCATCACCGTCTTCGTCGATGGCGACCGAGGAGGAAACCTCATCGTGCAGGAACTGCTCGGCGTAGCCGAGATCGACTTCATCACACGAGCCCCTGACGGAAAAGAAGTGGAAGAACTCACCAAGAAAGAGATCCACAAGGCCATCCGCAGCAAGATCGCTGCCGAGCAGTTCCGCATGGAAGTACCCGGCGGACACGCCGCACAGACCCAACAGGCCCCGCAAGGTGGAGACAACAGAAGGCCAGAGCAACGCCGCGACGCTCCGCAACGAGACCGCCAAGAACGAAGCCCTCCGAGCCCACCTCCATCTCCGCAGGTCCGGCCCCAACCAGTGGTGCGCGCCAAGCTGAGCGATGAAGAGAAGAAGGCATTCAGCGGCATGCTCGACGACCTCATAGGAACCCGAGGCGCCTACGTGCTGGACAGCAAGCTCAACATCCTTGGCAAAGTCCCCGTCACCGAGATGAGCGGTACCATCAAGAGCCTCAAAGGAGGCATCTACGCAATCATCTTCGACGGCACGGTGGACAACGAACTCGTGACCATCGCAGAGCGAAGCAACATCCGATACTTGATCGGCATGGACAAGACCGCGACAAACACAGGCAAAGTCATCGCGCTGACCGCAGACGCTCTGTAGACATCATTCTTTTTTCTTTCCATTCTCTGCAACCTATAATGCTAAACGTATACATACTAGAGTCCTGGTTGCATTGGGCCCATTATGGATTATAGTTTAAGTCCCCATCAACTATAAATAGAAAGGTCCCGAAAACAGAAGCACTGGTGAAAAATGATAAGCTACAAAGCAAAAATCGCAAGCCACAAACTCGCCTCCTTCTTCTCACCTGAGGAAGAAGACGAAGAAGACTGAAGTTCTCGGCGTCGAAAAGCAACGTACGACACGTCTATGCTGTTTTCTCAAGGATCAAAGGCACATATTCGCCCACTGCTGAAATCACGCGCCCGTGAATGCCGTGCGGACTTATTCTAACGCCATCCGAGAGACACTCGATGATCTTCCAACCATGCCGACGCGCCAGCATCATGCCGATCAGGTAGGCATTGCTTGCGTGATCCTGATCATTCTCCAAGATGTCCTTACGACGCCCCTGCGCGTCCATCGCGTCATGCGCGTGGGAAGGCGGCAGGTCAAGATAGATGACCGCGTCCGAGCGAGGAATACCCAGCACATCATGCTCCCAGCGATCAAGGGAAGCAATGAGGCCCTCCCTGCTACCTTCTGGCGCATTGGCTGCCTGATGGATACGATTCGATTCGGCATAGCGATCAAGGATGATATGATACCCTGCGTCGCGCCAGAATGCGATGCCCTTGGCCACGGCCGCCCGATCCTCAGCATACAGACCCGCGAAGAGGGCGGGGTCGAGGGCATCGATACCTCCATATGCTCCATCAAGCACCCTTCTTATGACTTGTCCATGATGAGCGCCGTATCTTGGAAACGACCACGTCCGCACCGCAATGCCCTGCGAGAGGAACCGTTCGTACAGGAGCGCAGTCTGCGTCTTCTTCCCCGTGCCATCACCACCCTCGAAGGTGATGATCGATCCCTTGGTCGGCGAGGCGAGGAAGGTCGTCAGGCGCTCGTCAAGATCAGCAAACGACACCAAAGCAAGAAGGGGATCATCCGGCTGCGCACTCGCCTTGTCCACCACCATGATCGTCGGCTTGCGATACAAGGACGCAAGACGGACATCCAACGTCGTCGCAGCGGAAGGGATCACACCATCCGCGATGACGATATCAGCATCCATCAACGAGCGGCAACGCACCGCATGGCGATCGACGATGCTTCCCACCACATCATCCTTCGTCGAGAGATAGACCTTGCGCATCAACGAAGCGAGGAGCGGTGTCGCTATATAATCATTTCTCTCGTCGAACACGAGGATTACGACCAACAGGTCCATGACAACAAGATTTAAATACGGCGCGTCATGCGCACACACAATGATCATCTGCCTGACAGGAACGAACGACCCCGGAAAGAACGAAGCCGCGAGCGTGCTGATAGGCAAAGGCTTCGAATACCGGAGCCCGCTGGACGAGGCACGGGTCGTAGCTGCCGAGGAAGGGACTGTCGTCGATGAGAGGACCATCTCCGACTTCCTGGACGCCCGCGCACGCGTCGAACCACTCTTCTGGGTCAACCGCATCCTCTCGAGCCTGCGCAACGACCAAGACGTCGTCATCGACCACATCAGCACCACGCAGGAAGTCACATTCCTCAAACAGCGCTCGGCGATCATCATCGGCGTGTACGCCTCCGTCGAGATCAGGCTGCTGCGCACCCTCGCCAAGTCCGCATCGCACGGCAAGGCGGACCGGATCTTACAGAACGCGCGGATGCTGCAGATGAGCGACTACACCATCATCAACGAACCATCGACCGATTTCCCTGCGCAGATCGCACGGATACTCTCTGGGGTGAAGCATGGTCCGCGTCAGCTGGCATGAATACTTCATGAACATCGCACGCGAAGTGGCTAGCCGAGCCACATGCTCGCGCAAACACGTCGGCGCCGTCATCGTCCTGAACAAGACCATCCTCTCCACAGGATACAACGGAAGCATCCGCGGACGCCCGCACTGTGACGATGTCGGCCACGACATGGACAACGACCACTGCGTCGCGACGGTGCACGCCGAAGCCAACGCCATCATCCAAGCCGCTCGCAACGGCGTACGCATCGAGGGCGCCGAACTGTACACCACCTCCTCCCCCTGCTGGAACTGCTTCAAACTCATCGCGAATGCAGGGATACGACGCATCTACTACGGAGAATTCTACCGCGACACCAAGAGCATAGGCGTCGCCAAAGAGATCGGGCTGGAGCTCGTCGACATGAGTCGCAAGGACTAATCCAGACGGACCCACTTCGTCCTGGACGTCGCGCCTCTGACTATGGTGGGGCGTCTCTTCGTGAACTTCGAGAGGACCTTGATGAGCTCGAGGTTGGCCTTGTTGTCCTGCGCAGGAGACTTGAGGCGCACGAGGAACCCATCCGGAAGATGCTGGACTTCCTGCCTGCCACTAGAAGGCTTGACGACGACCCTGAAAAGCATCACATCTCCTTCTCAAGCTTCTCGATCTCGGCATAGATGTGATCGATCTCAGGAACGAAATCCTTCTCCTCCTCATGGATCTTGCCGAACTTCTTCTCCAAGATCTCGACGTGCTGCTCAATCTGGTCGGCGAGCTGCTTGAGCTCATCCTCCTGATGCAACTCGATGGAGAGGAGCTTGAGAAGGTTGCGCTGATTACTCTGCATCTCCTTGATCGTGTGCGAGAAGAAGGAGAAGTAATTCTGCTTGAGCATGTCCAACTGGTCCGGAGGGAATTCGTAGACCGCCTTGAGATTGGCGAAGAGGAGATTGAAGCGATGCTGGAAGTCCTTGAGACGCTTGGCGTTTATCAGCAGAGTCTGCTTCATCAACTTGATACGCTGCTCCTGATTCGCGTGCTTCTGGTCATGATGAAAGAGAGCCATGGAATCATCCACACGAACTCGATATAAAAAGTTTGTGCTCGCCGCGTGCTTACGGCGAATCGCTGGCAAGATACAGCGACATGAGCGTCGGGGGTTGCCCCTTCGGCCAACCGCCATAACGGTTGACGAAGTTCGCAAATGTTCCATTTGTCGAACCTACGGGGTGATGCGCACGCCAAAGGACACCTGGAACCGCGATGAGAGCACGCGGCGATCAGCTATAATCACGCCAGGTATGCGTGCACTTGACGCATTTTAGGAATTTCGTCTCGGGCTCATCACCCGCGCGGGTCTGCACCAGCCAATAATACGCCTTGTCATGCTTGCACTTCGGACACTCAACATCCGCGATGGGCAAGGTCTTCTCGTCCGCATCGACAACCTCGACATCCTCACTCTTGGACTTGACAGACTCCTTGATGCTGATCGGAGTCGCATTCTTATCAGTATAGCCGCAGCTGCAACCCATGCCCTTGGCGCCCGGCTGAGGGCGAAGGAGCGCACCGCACTTGGGACAGAACATCATGGGCTGTCAGAGTCAGGAACCCTTTAAAAAGTTAACCTTGGGGATCTGCCGCTACTGCGTTCCCTTCCTTATGGGTGAGCGCCAACCCGATCAGAAGCACGCTGACAAGGGGGTTGTCCCAGTCGGGGATATGTCAGCCGATCGCACGTTCTACAAGCGGCGAACAGGAAGGGAACGTCACGAAATGCCGAACAGAGGGCGCAGGACGTAGTCCGTCGCCCAGATCTTGATGTAGCCGACGAAACGGATACGGAACGCCGCACGGCCAATGACGCTGTCCTTTCCCACCGCCTCCTCGTTGAGGATCGCGGAACCCTGATCGAACTCAGAGATCATGTTCATGTTGTTGTCTCCCTTCGTCTGAAAGAAGGGTTGGGTCTGCGTCGGGAGCCTGACGACCCGATGGATGATCGGGTAGGGCTTTCTGGCCTGAAAGACGATGACGTCTCCGAGTTTGACTTGGTCCGGCTTGACGCCGAAGAGGACGATGATGTCCCCCTTGTCGAAGCCGTTGCGGAACGGGAAGGTCTGGAACGTATCAATATTGATGTCCTTGTCGATGTACCACTCCTGCTGCGTGCACTGACAGCTGATGGAGCAGCCTGGAGGGCCGCAGTATGCTGGGCTGGTCCACCACTGCTCGAAGGAGCCATGATGCTCCATGCTGCCGCTGACGACAGCCACGATCGGGTGCGAGGTGCCCATGATGGCGCCAAGGCCAGGATAGACAAGGAATTTGATGACGACGAAGGCGAGGACGAAGTTGACGATCCAGCTGAGAAGAGAATCCTCATACCACAGGAAGTACCACGACCGCTTGGCGTAGCGGAGGACTGGATTCCTGTCCGAGGCTTCCTTGAGCGCACTGTGCCTGTCTTTCTTCGCCATCAACGAGCAGGTCCCTAGGCTGCATTAAAAAGATTGTGGCGCTAAACATTTATAAGTCCACCCCTCGACCGGTATACATGGACTTCTGCGCGAAATGCGGAACGAGCATTGACTGCGGCGCCCTGTGCGCAGGCTGCTCAACGGTCAAAGCAGACACCAAGAAGCTGTCGATGAGCCTCTGCGACTGCGGACGGTACTGGAACGGCACCCGCTGGCTACCCTACACAGACCTGCACGCCATCGCACGCAGCGCCGCCAAGAAGGCAGGAGCAGTCGCGCCTTCGATCAGTTCGCACGACAAGGAAGAACTCCACCTCCACGACGCCAGCAACAACGAATACCACCTCACCATCAAGAGCGTCGAATGCGAGATCTGCCACCGCAAGAAAAGCGGATACTTCCAAGGCATCCTGCAACTGCGCTGCGACAACCAAGACATCTTGCTGTCTGTGCTCGACTTCATCGGCAACCGCCTCAAAGACTCCAAAGCATTCATCGCCAAGATCGAAGAGCACAAGGCAGGCATCGATCTGTACGTGAGCGACAACCACTATTTCCTAGGCCTGACCAAGAAACTGCAGAACCATTTCGGCGGCACTATCACGCAATCGCCGCAGATCTTCACCCGCGACAAGATGACGAGCAAAGACGTGTACCGCGTCAACACCCTCATCCGTCTGCCCTCCTGCTCCGTCGGCGACGCCATCGTCAAGGACGGCAACGTCTACGTCATCATCAAGCACGGAAAACGCATCGTCGCGCGCGATCTTGGCAGCGGAAAACAAGCCATGCTCGACTATCGAGACACGATGACCGTTCTCAAGAAACACATCACGACTGCCTCAGTGGTGCATCCGCGCCTCGAAGCGATCCACCCTGCGACTTTTCAGTCCGAACCCATCCTCAACACACATAGGAAAAGCTATGTCCAAGGGCAGGAAATCACCATCGTGATATCTAGTGGAATGTATATCATTGAATGATTGTTTTGCAAAATCTATTCTTTCTCGACGACAAAAAGACACAACCTTTATATAAAGCCTCATGTTCAGCACACCACAACCATGCGGGGAACACCATGAACCTGGGAAAACAGGACGACTACTTCATCACCCCTGACAGCTATCGAAAAGAACACCAAAGCCAATCACTGCGCGGACCCATGATGCTCCTCTCCACGCGCAGCGGCCAATACATGACTGGGCAACTCGAGGAGAACTACAACCGTCTCCTTGCGGCGGCAGGCAGCCAGAGACGAGGCATCAAACAGAGTCCTGTTGCGATAAGCACGTTCGCCGTCGGCGAGATCAACATCGACGACATCGCGGAAAGCCCAGGAGGACGCGACGTCTACGTCCTGGACTCCACCATCGACCACACCAGCACCGTCAAGATACCCCAAGCGGGTCTTGACGCCCTCGCTTACCTCAAAGGCGACCCGGCCTGCAGAAGCCATGCCGAGACCCTCGAAGGACTGCTGCATACCTATGTGCGGTCAAGCGAGCGCAGCGTCAACGATAACTGGATGGAACTCAAACTGCTCTGCGAAGCCGCACGCGACCACGGCGCACGATACATCACCGCGATCATCCCGTGCTTCCCCTACGCGAGACAAGACAAGGAGGACGACGACAAGAGGCAGCCCATCTCCGTAGAGGTCATGGTCGACGAGCTCAAACGCATCCACGTCACCGACGTCATCACGTATGATATCCACAACCCCGCGCTGCGCGGCATCTTCAAACCTATCCACCTGCACAGCATCTCACCGCTGCTGCTGTGGGTCAACCACTACCGAGAATACCACGGCAGGACTGATGTCATCGCCGTCGCGCCCGACCACGGCGCCTCCAAGAAGACTGAGAAGTTCGCTGAGTACCTAGGCAACATATCCGTCGCCAAGGCGACCAAATTGCGCCCGCGACAGAACGAGGCAGTCATCACGGACATCCAAGGCAACTTCGAAGGAAAGAAGCGCGCCATCATCTTCGACGACATCGTCGACACCGGCGGCACCATCGTGAGCCTCGTGAAGAAGATGATGACCGACTACCCCTGGCTCGAAGAAGTCCACCTCGCCTGCACCCACGCCATCCTGAGCGGAAACGCGTTGGATCGTATCCACGAACTGCGTGAGAAGTACCGCCTGGCATCCTTCGTGTGGACCGACTCCGTCCCGCAACCTTCCGAAGTGCTCGCCATGCAAGCAGAAGGATTCGGACACGAGATCAAGCTGGGACCGAGCCTCGCCGTCATCGTCAACCGCATCCACTACGACAAATCAGTCAAAGAAGCCACGCGACCAGGCCTTATCATCTAGTGCCGCTTGCGCTTTCTTCTCACCTTGGCCAGAACGGGAGCGGACACGTCCACCAGCAAGGCCGCCACGATGTACCACACCACAAGATCAACGAGGACGTTGAACAGATGCGCGCCGCCGCACACCTGATCCTTCTCGCAGGAACTGTACTGCGTATAATACGGAAGCGGGATTCCCTGATCGACGAACCTGCGTCCGTCATCCGCATCATGCTCGATACGCACCGTGGCGACGAAGATAACCATCAGAAAGAATGTCATGACCGCCTTGATGAGGCTTGGACGATACCAAGACGGTGTGATGATACTCATGCGAAATCACCCAGACCGCTCTGACCCGACCGACGCGGCGCTCCATCATCCTTCGGCTCGCCGACCTGGCCCTTGAGACCTTGAGCCACCTTCGGCCCGACGAGGCGCGCAAGGGTCGTGATTGGGGCTTTCTTCATATCACCTACATCCTTGATGCCAGATTCATAAAGTTTTCGGGCACGCACACGACCAACCCCTTTCAGACGCAGAAGGGCAAGGAGCTCATCGCGCACACCGTACTTGAGACGCAGCCGCAGACGCGCGATGACACTGATGTGACGCTTGAGGCCGAGCATCCTTGAGAGCTCCTCGGCGCAGAACAGGATCCAATCCGCGATGTCAAGCTTCGCATGGATCTCTCCAGGCCTGATCGCGAAGGTCTCCATCAAGTACTCCTCATCACGCTCGTCGATCCAATCATCGAGGAAGAGGGACGTCTTGAAGCTCTGCAGGAACTCCTCGAAATCATCACCATACTGCGACGGCTCAGGCTCAAGCAACTCATCCTGTCTCTGCGCGAGCCTGGAGATGATCGTGTCGTACTCCCTGACGCCGACATTCAGATAGGGTCTGAGCTCAAGACAGCGACAGGTCAGGAACAGCAAACCGAACGCGCTCGGCGACTTGGCATCCTTGAGCGACCCGATAAGATACGAAGCAGAGAATGGATCCACATACAGCTCAGAGACTCGCTTGCCGACAGGAGTGGCACTGAGGGCATCATCGAGATACTTGTCCGCCGACTGGAAATCATCCTTGAGATACTCGATGAACCCCCACTCGAAGAGGAGGTTGAGCATCCTGTCGATCGTCTGGTGCAAGACGCGCACATCCTGGAACTGCGCGGCGTAGAATGTCGCATCGAAGAACTCGAAGAGGCTCTTGCGCGTCGCGACGAAACCCGATGCGATCAGGCTCAGCACATAGGTGCGCAAGACCGGCTCGACGGCAAGCTTGGAATAGATCTCCTCAGGAGAACCACGCAGGAACTTATCGATTATCAATTCCTTCTGATCCTGCGACTTGGCGATGCAGATCGCCTCGCCGAAGGATTCCTTGCCTGGACGGCCTGCCCTTCCGGCCATCTGCTCATACTCTAAGACTGCGATGTCCGTCATGCCTCTTTGCCCGTAGCGCTTGAGATCACGGATGATTGTGCGGAATGCAGGCATGTCCAGGCCTTGGGCGAGGGTCGGCGTGGCGCAGATCGCCCAGATATGCCCTGCTCTGAATCCCTCCTCGACAATCTCGCGCTGGGCATGATGCAGGCCAGCATGATGGAACGCCATGCCATGACGGACGCATAAGGCAAGACGGTGGCACTGCTTCGTCGGCGAGCTCAAGGCGGCGAGCACGCGCTCAGCCATGCCATCAAGATCCCTTCTCGGCGGCAACTTATGCGCGATCTGCTCCGCCTGCGACTCCGCGCCACGCTTGGAATTGACGAAGACGAGGGCCTGCTTCTTCTTCTCTATGGTGTCAAGAATGATATTGATGACGGGATCAGATGTCCCTTGAGAAATGACGATCTCCTTTCGCTTACCGGCCACGGGAACGATGAGGCCTGTGACCTTTATATTGCTTTGGTGGGGATGAGCACTGGTCAGGTGGTGGTGAGGCTTAAGTATGAGTTCTCTCTGCCTTGATTCATGCTGAAAACGCCTAGTTTGCGCTCAGTATTGCTTGCCGAAGAAACCGGGCTTCATGTGGGAGACGGCAGCATGAACTACTATGGTGGAAAAGGGCTCTACCAACTCAGAGGGCATATCCTGAACGACAAGGAACATTACATCCTGCACATTCGTGCTCTGTACTATGAGCTTTATGGCATCCGAGTCAACATCAGAGATATGCCTTCGACCGGAGTCGTCGGTTTCCAGCTGTGGTCCAATGCCCTCATTTCCTTCAAGCATGAAACAGTAGGTCTTCCTCTTGGGAAGAAGACAAACGTAAATATACCTGGCTTCATAGATACTGAAGCCCTCTTCTTCGCTTTCTTGCGGGGACTATTCGACACCGATGGAAGCATATGGTTCGAGAAGAAGAAATCAGGGACTTATCCCAGGATAGAAATCAGCACTGTATCCGCAAACCTTGCTGAGGATATCCATGCGCGTCTCGTGGCTTTTGGGTTCAAATCGACACTCTCCAGGTATATACGACCTGAAGAACGGTGGAATGACCTCTATTCTGTGACCCTGCGCGGATTCGAGCAAGTTCAATTCTGGTCGTCAAAAATCGATTCAAACAATCCTGATAAACTCAGAAAAATCAGGATAGCTGTAGCACGAAGCGAAAAGATGAGCCCGCCGTGATTCGAACACGGGACCTCCCGATCTCCATCGCCAAAACAGCACTTGGCATATCAGTCGGGTGCTCCACCAGGCTAAGCTACGGGCTCATGCGTCCCCGACCGGATTTGAACCGGTGACCTTGCGGTTAACAGCCGCACGCTCTACCGCTAAGCTACGGGGACATGGGTCGCAGAATCGATGGGCGCTTTATAAATTTTGCCCGGTCCGGATGGCGTTAAACGCGCTTGTTCGCCTGTCTTTGAGTCTGGGCAGTGCGGCGGCGAAAGGCATAAATACTTACTATGTAGGTACTTACATTGTAGGATATCATGCCTTTTCCGGTCCGGAAAACTTATAAAGCGATACCTACGGTGTAAGTGGTAGTTTAGCGACAACAGATACTGACATTGTATGGTGGGTTGGTGAGTACGGCGAAACGCAAGGAACCAAAAGGGATCACGATAGGCGACAGCATCGAGGTGCCAAGCTCCATCTTCCGCGACCGACGCGCGTGCGTGCTCGAGAGCGTCGTGTACTATCTCAAAGAGACCAAAGGACTGACGTTCCATCAGATCGCCGTGCTGCTCAACCGGGACGACCGCACCATCTGGACCGCATACACCCGCACCGTGAAGAAGCGGAGGCGACGATGAACGAGAAGATTATCGCCGCAAGCAAAGAGATCGAGCGCCTCACGCACGAGCGAGACTCGACCATAACCACGCTCGAAAAATACGAGCACGAGAACTATGTCGGCGTACTGACCGATGCGGAATACTTCCACCGCGTCATCGAACTGACCGGAGGCATATCCGAGCAGCAATACATCGCCGGACTGAACAAGGCGATCGGGAAGAAACAAGAAGAGCTCGAGAAGCTACGCAAGAAATACGAAGGGCATGATGAACGAAAGGCCGTCGCCGCCATCGGCGCCATGCTCTTTGTGCTGTTCGTCGTAGTCATGTGGCTGCCTTCTGGTCCCACCGGCTATGCGGTGCTCGACGCTAATACGACAGTCAATGCGGTGCCCAACATCACGCTCGTCGATGAGGCGCGACTGAACATCAGCGACATCCTGCCTGACGTCGATCCTGCAGGAGTCACGGTCGAGATGACTCGGATGCCACAGGTGCGGCTCGGCTACTCCGATGGCATACTCACCTTCACATCCACAGGGTTCCCTGGACAGTACACCGTCCGCCTGACCATCAGCGATTCCGAAACGAGCATCACGACCGATTGGTTCACCATCACCGTGCTCAAAGACACCGCACCGACCATCAGCGGCGCGCCTATGCATGGCCCTGTGGAGTTCGGCAAACCCGTCACGTGGACACAGACGATCACAGCAGAAAACACGCTCTTGGAACGCATCGACAAACGCATCCCGGTCCGCCTTCCACGCGGATACGAGACGCTGCTCATCCAAGACCAAGACACAGGAAGCAGCATTGACACCTTTGAAATCACCGACGTCACCGCCGACGCGGTGGCGCTGGACGTGCGCGATGAAGTCGGCGCAGGGGAAGAGAAGACGTACACCTTCACGTACACGACACCCGGGCCCGAGAAGGTCGAGGAAAGCATCGACCGATTCACCAAACGTGTCAGGGTGTCCTCAGTGTACAACTACAGCAATGTGACAGTGAGCGCGGACATCGGTGGCTATCCCGCCGAAGCCGTGCGAGTGTGGTGGATGAGCGACGCGGGACGCGCGCTCATGGACGCCGCGCTGATCGACCTTGACGTCGATGGGCTTGTGGATCGCGCCGAGTGGCAAGTGCCTCACTTCTCCGAGCAGGAATTCCTGGTCGAAATCACTATCCTGAATGTGCAGAGCTATCCCGCGGTCGGCGGGACGTGGACAGTACGTTTCAACACCACTGGCGTCGGTGACCTTGCGGTAAGAGTCATCAACGGCACCAGCTGGGACGACGAGAACGACGACTTCGATTTGACATTCGCGCAGCTACAGTGCGGCGAGGACATCATCGACGCCAGCTTCATCACACTCACCGGACAGACCAGCTACGTGCTGGTCCCCAACTACACCTGCAACTCGACCGGAGGCGAGATCAGCGGAGTCAACACGCCCGGAAAACACCACCTGGAATTCGAATTCGGCGGGCAGAAGGCATGGGCGAACAACGATGCATCAGTCATCACCCTGCTCAGTCCCGGAAACAGGACCATCACCTCAAACCAGTACGTCAATTTCTCCTGCTATGTCTCGGACGGAGACGGCATCGCGAACATCACCCTGTACACCAACGCGAGCGGGACATGGAAAGCCAACGAGACCGAGTATCCTTACGGCATCAACCTGCTCGCACCGAACGGAGACTTCGAAGAAGGTCTGGGGGTCATGAACACCCGCAACGAGACGATGTGGAACTGCGTCACTGGCACATGTACGCGCAACACGACGTCCTATGTCGAAGGATCAAGCAGCATGACCATCGCGGGGAGCAACGCATACCTGCGTCGATATTTCGACCCTCCCTTCGACGCGACAGGAGGCGTGGCCAACACCAGCCAAATCGAAGCGGGCAAGACCTACACACTCAGCTACTGGCTGAAGACCGACCTGACCGGTGGAAGTATGAATGTCGCATATCTTGGCGGCATCACGACTGCTGAATACGGTGTGAACCCTGCGATAGGACTCAGCATCTCAGGCAGCAGCGCCTGGACATTCTACAATATCACATTCACCATCACCGCAGTTGGCGCGCAGCCCCAGATCAGACTTCCGTGGCCGAGCGGAACCAGCGGAGGGTATGTAATCGACGCGGTGCAATTGACCCAAGGCACCGCGCCGCGCGCATTCACGGACGACCGCTACGGATACATCGGGATCGAGATGGACAACGGCTGCACCGTGCCAGGAGCCTGCTACACCGCGCGGACCGGGGCCAACATCACCTACACGCTCAACAACTTCACGCGGATCTCGCCGAGCGGCTCGTTCTACGACCAGGACTTCGAGCACTGCCAGGATACCAGCCGCTGCCAGATGAACTTCACCATCCAGAACGTCACGTACGACGGACAGTACCGCATGATGGTGTTTGGCCGAGACCTCAACCTCACTGCGGGCGGCATCGAATTCAGCGACGACGGAACGACGTGGAACGACTATTTTGAAGCCACAGGATACGCTCTGCGCTACCTCAAGAACATCACCATCACTGGCGGAAAATCAGACACCATGCACTTCCGCAAATACGCCGTCGACTCAGGACACCACGGGTGGCTGGACCGCATCATACTCGTACCGATAACACTGACCAACTACACGGCGAACTTCTCAAGCATCAACCTCTCTGATGGGGCGTTTGAATGGGCATGCCGACTCATCGACAACACAAGCGTCACAACGTTCGCCGCCCAGAACTACACCCTGTTCATCGGGAACGTGGCGCCGGACCAACCCATTCCCAACATCACAGGGATCGGAGGGACGAACAACACCAACGAAGACATCAACTGCTCAGCGATCATCACTGATCCCAACGCGAACACGACCGATGTGACGGTGCGGTGGTACAACAACTCTGAGTTCGTGCTGGTGGAATATTTCAATAACAGCTACGTGAACGGGACGCTGTTCAACGCGACGCTCGGAGCAGGGAACACGACCAGAGGAGATACATGGACCTGCGAGATGCGGCTCTACGATGGGAACCTGCATAGCGGATGGGGTAACAGCAGCACTATCGCTATCGCCAACAGCGCACCCGACACGCAGACGCCCAACATCAGCAGCGTCGATGGCAGCAACATGAGCTCCGCCGATCTGAACTGCTCCTCCATCATCGGAGACCTCGACGGTGACACCCTGGACGTCTCCGTGCGCTGGTACAACAACTCGGAGTTCGCGCTTGTCGACTATTACAACAACAGCTATGTGAATGGGACGCTGTTCAACGCGACGCTCGGAGCAGGGAACACCTCAGGCAAAGACCGATGGAACTGCGAGATAAGGACCGGCGACGGAACGGAAACGAGCGCATGGGCAAACTCGAGCGCGATCAGCATCATTGATACGACACCACCAATCATCACCTTCGTGTCGCCCAGCCCCGGCAACGCGTCGACCGTCTACGCAAGATGGACCTCCCTGAGCGCCACCGTCGTCGACGCGTCCCGGACGGCCGCATGGTTCGACTGGAACCGATCACTGCTCGGGTACTGGAGCATGGAATACTCCAATGCCACAGGTATCTTGGACAACTCTACGCACGACGTCACGGCCCAATTCAAGAACGGCCTGAACGCGAGCGGACTGCACACAGGACTGTTCGGAACGGCGCTGCGCTTCGACGGGACAAACGATTATCTGAACCTGACCTCTCTCATATCGGCACGCAATGTCACCTACGGCGGATGGTTCTACTTCGACGACTTCAGCTGTCCAGGAGACTACTGCGTGCCTATGCAGCAGGCGACCAGCGGCGACGTAGGATACGAGATGTACACCGATACGACAGGCAAACTCTGGTGCTACGACGGAGCATTGGCCTCTCCGACCGCAGGCGTCACGATATCCGCAGGAACCTGGCACCATATCATGTGCTGGCACAACAGCACACATTTCGGACTGTACGTGAACGGGACGCTACAAGGCGTCACGCGCGCGAGCACGGCCAACCCTGTAGCAGAGGACCTCGTCGTCGGCGGCGGAGTGGACCAGAATAGTTATTGGTTCAACGGCAGCGCCGATGAGATCATCGTGTTCAACCGCGCGCTGGGAGGCGACGAGATCCTGACGCTCTTCAACAACTCCGCGAATGCCCTTGCGCACAACTTTACCAGTCTTGATGCGGGGACATACAACTACACTGCGTACGCGATGGATGACTCAGGAAACCTGAAGATCACCGACGTGCGCAATGTCGTGGTCGACCCGGACTGTTCTGTGGACGGAACAGAACTCATCATCACCACATACAAGACGTGCAGCAACAGCACGATGCGTCCGACAAACCTGACGATCAATTCAGGCGGCACACTTATGCTCGACGGCGTGAACCTGACCGTGACGGGGAACACGACCGTGAAGAGCGGAGGCGTGCTCGACGTTCGCAACTCGCACGACTCGGTATGGTACAACGGACCCGTCACCGTAACAGGACTGAACAACTATTCAGGTGTCACGGTGCATATGAACGGCACGTGCGACGGATGCGTCTGGATGAACGTCACCGGCACCATCGACATGACTGACACGACATTCACCAACGGAGACGACGCGGCCAGCCAATACCTCTTCCGGGCGCAGCCAGGCGCCATCGTCAACATTCGGGGCTCGCTCATAGAGCAGTCAGGGTATGCTGACACGACGTACGGACGTGGACCGCTCATCCAGTCAGACTACGCCAACATCACGAACACCACATTCGGCGACAACTTCTACGGCCTGGTGCTCGACGGAGCAATGCATGCCCACATACACAACAGCTCGCTGTCTGCCGGAACAGGGGGCGTCAGCATCTATCTGCGCTACGCCAACTGGACGACCATCAACACGACTGACATCCAGACCACATCGATGGCGCTTAACTGCTACCAGTCCGGAAACGTGAGCGTCATGAACAGCACCATGACCGCAACGCCAGGCACTGATTTTCTCCAGCAGGTCTACATGAACGACTGCGACGACTGGAACATCACCGACACCAACATCACCATGCATGATAACCCTGCGGTCCAGACTGACAACGTGTATCTAGAGAACAGCGACCGGAGCATCTGGAGCCGAGTCAACATCACGCATGAGATCACGATCGACGCGTCGTCAGGGATCATGCTCCAAACATCCCACGACGCACTTTTCCTGAGCAGCTACGTGGAAGGCATGACATGGAACCCCATCAGCGCCGTAGACAGCGAAGGCTTCACCGCGGTCGACACGAAGATAGTGACTGGCGATGGGGGCGACAGCGCCATCTTCGTGAGCAACTCCGCGCTCACCTTCCTGAACGTGACGCACTCCGCGAACACCGTCATCACCGCATCCGGCGGCGTCATCATCAACAAGCACCGACTGCGCTTCGCCGTGAAAGACGACCAAGGCGACGCTGTCGACAGCGTCAGCGTCACGCTCTACAACAAGACAGCGCAGAGCGAATACGGATTGACGAGCGGAAGCGACGGGAACACCACGTGGAACAACGCAACCCAATACATCCAGACAGGTACCACCGCGTTCACGTACTACAGCAACTACAGCGCAAACGCCACGCACGCAGGGTATACGACCGCAAGCACGACATTCAACCACACCACCAGCGGGACGAGAAACATCACCATCAGCGCCACCCCTGCCTTGAGCAGCGGACCCAACATCACGAATGACCCTAAGCTCTTCAACGACATCGCGTGCAAAGCGGTGGTGCGCGACGCGGACAGCTCGACCCTGTACGTCAACTACTCCTGGTACAAGAACGGAGCCAAGCAGATCAGCGGACAACAGGCAGCGACCAACAACACCCTCGCGACCGTCACCCTGACGGCAAACTACACCATCAACGGAGAGTCTTGGCAATGCGAGATCACACCCTACGACACTTTCGGCTATGGCACGAGCACGAACAGCAGCGCAGTGACGGTCAACAACGTCGTCACCTGCGGCGACACGATCAGCAGGGCCGGAAGCTACATCGCGAACGCGAGCGTCAGCAACTACGGCGGAGTCGGAGCGATATGCGTCAAGATCAACGTGAGTGACGTGAACCTGGACTGCAAAGGATACACGTTCGATGGCACGGACAGCTCAAATTCATATGGCATATACGCCTACGGGACACAGAGCGTCTGGACCAGGAACGTCACGGTCGGCAACTGCTCGTTGAACGACTGGAGCATCGGTCTCGACTATGTGTACCTCAATTCAGGACTGATAATCGACTCCAATGTCACCAGCGGCCGCTCTGGTGGAACAAGCTTCTTCATCGCGATAACAAACCAGACGAACATCACACGCGTCGTGAGCAGCGGCACGACGTACGGCATCAGGACGTCAAACACCAACAACAGCATGATACGGAACTCGACCGCCACGGACATCACTAGTCTGCACATAGTCTCTTCAGAAAACATCACATTACAAGGGATCAGCGCCAGCACAGGGACCACACTCGTCACCGTACAGTCCGGAGAGAATGTGAGCATCATCGATAGCGTCTTCGACTCATTCACAACCACAGGCATCGAGCTTGACTATACCAACCGAATCACCATGACCAATCTGACACTCACTCATCCGACGGGAAGCAGCGCGAACGGCATCCTGTTCGTAGGATCAGGGAACAACAGCGTGACCAACACGACAATCAGACGGATCGCAAGAGCGATAGATATGAATGGCTTTGCTGCCCTCAGCCTTCGCGCGGACGGAAACCTCATCGCCAACAACACGTTCGAGGACAATCAGTACGGAGTCTATATAGGCCCTACGACATCAAACACGATAGTAATCCTCAACAATATCACGTCGAACCGGATCATCAACAGCAGCGAGTACGGCATCTACATCAGCATGGTCAATGCAGCCAACATCACCAACAACACCATCTGGAACAACTTCCTCAACAACACCAACAACAGCAATGTCACGGACGGAACGTACAACGCATGGAACACGAGCAACACCACCGCCACCAACATCATCGGCGGAACGAAGATCATCGGCAACTACTGGGCATGGCCAAACGGAAGCGGATATTCGCAGACCTGCGCGGACCTCGACAACGACGACATATGCGACCAAGCATACACCCTGGCTGCGCAGAACGTCGACTACTGGCCGCTGACCGACCCCAACCGTGCGCCCTACATGAATGGTTCGCGCATCTCGCCGACGACCGCATACGTCAGCGACAAACTTCTAGGATACTGCAACGGCACGGACCTCGACAACGACAACCTGACATACTACTACTCGTGGTACGTGGACGGAGTCAAGAACCAGACTGGCAGCAACAACAACGCGAGCATCCGCTTCTTTCCGGGAGTGGAAGCGAATGTGAACAATGTCACGAGCAACAATCTCGCCGCGGGCCAAAGCTGGATGCTGGAATGCATCGCGTACGACGGAGCATCCAACAGCTCAAAGATGAACAGCAGCAGCCTTGCCATCCAGAACAGCCTGCCTGCGGTGACGAACGTGCACATCGAGCCGGACCCAGCCATCACGACCGACACGCTGCGAGGATACTGCACGGCCACGGACGCCAACAGCCAGAACGTCACGTACAACTGGGCATGGTACCGCAACGGGACGGTGTACAGCACCGGACGGGAGGCTGGGACTGCCTCCACTGTCACCATCAGACCCGACGGAGCCGGAGAGAACACACAGATCGAGTTCCAAGTCCCTGGCAGCGACAGCCACTGGGACAAGGTGGACGAGGCGACGGCGGACGACGATACCACGTACGTCTATACTGACCAACTCTCGTCGACTCCCAATACGACCCTAGACTTGTACACACTTGAATCTCCAGGCATATCGGATGGAACCATCAGCAAGATTGTGGTCACCGCTCGCCTCTATCAGTACGCGATCGGGGACGCATACGTGAAGAGGAGGTTCTCCGTGCGTACATCATCCACCTACTATTCCACGCAGGCAAACCTCATCTTTGGTTGGCGCACAGCATCCAATACTTGGAACACTGATCCCGCAGGAGGAAGCTGGACGTGGAGCGCCATCGAAACACTGCAAGCAGGCATGGAGCTCGAAGTACAAGGCGATGATGTTCTGTCGGCAGTGGCTGGATTGTCTCAAGTCTATGCAATCATATCATACAAGACCAACGTCCCCAACCACACGCAAGGCGTGGAATTCAACATCGCAAACATCTCCAACTCACTGACATCACACAACCAACTGTGGGTCCTCGAATGCTGGGCGGAGGACGGAATCGGCAACGGCACGAAGGTCAACAGCACCGCGCTGAACATCTCCAACTCGCCGCCCAACACGCCCACGCTCATCGCGCCAAGCAATGACAACCAGACGGTGCACGAGCGACGCTTCGACTTCGACTGGAGCACCACCGACCTCGACAGCGACCCTCTGACGTACAACATCAACATCACCAGCAACACCGGATGCGCAGGAGACATCCACATCACCGGCGACACGTACTCCAACTACACACCCACCGTCAATCTGTGCACCGTGGATGAAGACGGCGGGACGAACGTCTACAACTGGACCGTCCAGGCATGTGACCCCCACGATTGCAGCGCATGGAGCGAAAGCTGGAACTTCACCATCGAACCCTACGTCTCCATCGCGTTCCTCAACAACGAGATCAACTTCGGCGACCTGCGATTGGGAGAGTGGAACGACACCAGCGACGACGACCCGCCCCCGTTCACGCTCGAGAACCAAGGGAACGTCCTGGCCGAAGTCATCAACGTCACCGCCAACGCATCCATATGGAGCAGCCAGCCGCTCGGCAGCGAATACTGGCAGATCAAAGCCGACAACTCCAGCGAGCCCGACTCATTCAACTGGTCCAATAGCACCACCAACTACGTGCCCATCAGCGCAAGCAACCAATCCATCATCGGCAGCCTGCTGTGGAACGACACCTCAGACACCGTCGAGATCGACATCAACGTCAGCGTCCCCATGCAAGAACCGCCAGGGAACAAGACCGCCAAAGTCATCATCTGGTTCACCCAACTCACATGAACGACACCGACAGAAGGATAGCGAAAGGTCAGACGCAGATGATACTCTGCCTGTTCATACTGCTCATCTTCTCCACAGGAGTCCACGCCCTCGGCGTCGCGCCATCGCGCACCGTCGTCGACTACACCGGACAGAAGGAGATCATCATCTCCGGACGCGTCCTCAACAATGAGGCAAAAGACATGCGCGTCCTCATCGTCCCCGCCGACGACCTCGCCGGTAGCGTGACCATCCCGCAGAACATCATCAGCCTCACCGCAGGCCAAGGAGAGGCGAAGTTCACCTACGCACTCGTCGTTCCGACCAACCTGAGACCAGGACCCAACCTGCTCTCCATGCACTTCATCGCGCTGCCCGCAGAACGGCAGCAAGAGATCATCGTCGTCGGAGGAAAGCTCGTCACGCTTGACACCGAACACGACACCGCCCAAATCAGCGCGACCAGCGCAATCATCCAGCAGGTCGTCATCCAAGTCCCCTACCCTGGAACGTACGCCGACGGAAAACTCTACGTCGGCGCAAGCGGCATCAACGAGCCCGTCACGTTCACCGCCAGCCTCCACAACCGCGGAGACACCCACATCAGCGCTCAAGGATACGTCCTCATCAAAGGCGCAACGAACGAAGAGATCGCGCGCCTGGACATCCCCGGAACCGTCGAGATCGACAGCAACGGCGAATCCAAGCTCGTCGCCCAATGGGACGGAACGTCCAACGAAGGCATCTACTACGCCGAGTTCATCGTCACCTACAACGGCGAGACCCTCGTGCTCGACCAGCCATTCAACATCGGAAACAAGTACATCGCGATCGAAGAGATCAATGTCAAGAGCTTCCGTCTCGGAGCCATCGCCAAGCTCGACGTGGCGCTCCTGAGCAAATGGAACGAACCAATCATGGACGTCTACAGCGAAATGCAGATCCTCGACAAGGAAGGATCAGTCCTCGACACCTTCAAGACCAGCGAAGTCACACTGCCTGCCCGGGGCAAAGGCGTCGTCTCAGGATACTGGGACACAGAAGGCGTGCAGATCGGCGACTACGACGTCCAGGTCGTCGTCAATTACGCAGGAACGACCAGCCAGAAACTCTTCGACGCAGTCGTGTCGCTCGACTCCATCACGTTCAAAGGACAGACGCTCACCGGAGAAGTCATCGGCAGCCCGCAAAGCGGAGGCAAGCTGAGCCTGCTCATCATCCTGGTCGGCGTCCTCATCGTGCTGAACATCGGACTGTTCATCTTCATCAAACGATCATGGCGAGGGCGGCCGCCTCAAGGCGGACCGCAGCAACCCTACGCCTCGCCTCCCGTATCGTCGCCGAACATCGCTTCCGCTAGCGCGCCGCAACAACCAGGCCAGAGGTACGGTCCATGAGCAAGAAACGAGCGAGCGGGCGTGTATCGGAATCCACGAATGTACCCATCCCGACGGCAGTCATGACGGACCGATCGCTGAGCATCATGGAATCCATCGTCGAGCACCTCATGAGCAAAGGATACACCTACCGAGAACTTGGAATCCTGCTGAATCGCGACGAGCGAACCATCTGGACTGTCGCCCATCGGGCAAAGCAGAAGCGCGCCACACAGCGATGATACTTACACTGTAAGTATCGAGCTCCTGTTTTTTTCCGATGACGACGGTGGAAAAAAGAAAGATATTTATAGTATGAGGCCGAATGACAACATACATCAATAATCAAAACTAGAGTGGGTGTAAACATTGAGAGACCAAAGTGACGTATCGAAGCGGACCATCGTTGTCCTGGTCGTCCTGGTCACTGTGCTCACCATTCTTGGTTCCCTGAGCGTGCTCAAAACCCTCGAGGACTTCAAACAGACGCAGAGCAGGTCAATGACTGAAGAAGGATCAGCACAACAGGTCGGACACGTCAGCATCCGCGTCATCGATGAGACTGAAGGAACGGACACCGCGACCGGCCGAGTACTGCTCTACGTAGGTGACTAACATGGACATGTCGAATAGAACCCTTTCCGCGCTCCTCGTCGCGGCCATCGTACTCACTCTTGGGGCAAGCATCATCAGCCTTCAACAGCTCGGAAACGTGCTCGGTCCCACCGGATTCGCCACGTCAAGCACAGGCATGGTGAACCTGACCATCCTCAGCCAGACCGACATCACACTCACTGGAGACAATATCGACTTCGGATCAGGAGTCGTCAACAGTTCATCTGCATGCAACAACGCCACCCTGCACTCCAACGGCAGCGGCGTGAACACCGACGCATGCTGGGTCAACCAATCACTCACACCCAACAGCGCCATCCCTGCAACCGAGGCCAAATTCATCCTCAACAACTCAGGAAATGTCAACATCTCAATCACAATGGACAGCGTCAAGAACAACGCGACCAACTTCATGGGGAACAGCACCGTCATCCGACGCGCTCTACCAGTACACGGTCAACCACAACGGAAGCGGACAGCCCTGCCAGACCACGCTCGCGACGGGATGGAACAACTTCTCCGCGAGCGCGACCATGGGCGTGTGCGGCGAACTCTTCTGGGAAGACGGTAGGGACGCCGTCGCCGTGGCCATCCTGGTCCGCATCCCTGAAGACGTCGAACGAGGATACAAAAGCGACAATCTGACATTCACGTCGGCGCAGGCATAGGTGCGATGATGGGCGCACAACTATATACTCGTTCCATCACAGTATGCTTATTAGTCCTCTTCTTGTTCGTCCAGGGAACCTCAGCGATAGGCCTGCGAGGAGTCACGCTCAAGGACGAGATCTTCTTCCAACCAGGGATAGTGAGGGAATATGACTTCCTCCTGTATGCCAACGCAGGATTCACGCAGGACTACGAATTCTACGTGCGCATGTTCGAAGGAGACGACCTGACGCAATACGTCACGCTCGACAAGACCTATGTGGAGGACGTCGGGAGCGGTGGCAACGTCCCATTCCATGCCACACTGCGGCTACCTGACAAGATCGAGCACCCAGGCATCCACGACATCCGCATCGGCGTGAGGGAGACTGAAGTGGCGGGCGGCGGCGCGATCGGAGCGAAGACCGGAAGCGAAGCGCGAGTCATCATCTACGTCCTCTACCCTGACCCCTATCTCATCAGCCAATTCAACGCACGCAGCTTCAACGTCGACGAAGCAGGAGACTTCACATTCCAGATCAGCAACTTCGGCGAACCCTCAGTCATCGTCAACGGCGTCGTCGACATCTACGACGCCGACGACAAGCACGTGACGACGGTCAGAAGCGAGAACCAACGCATCGAGCCCACCAAGAAGGTCCAGCTGCCTGTCCGCCTCGACACCAAAGGCATGGTCCCGGGCCTCTACCGCGCCGAAGCCGACCTGTTCTGGGCCGCGAACGTGACCAACTTCACCACATACTTCAAGGTGGGCGACCTGAGTGTCAAAGTCGTCAACCACACAAAGGAAGTCAAGGCCGACGCCATCAGCAGCTTCATCATCTCCATCGAAAGCGGATGGAACAACAGGATCAAGGACATCTACGGCATTGTCACCGTCCGCGACGCGCAAGGCGGAAAACTCAAGGAATTCAAGACCGTCAACACCGACCTTGATCCCTGGCAGCCCAAGGAATTGCAAGGATACTTTGACGCCGACGGACTCGCGCCAGGGACATACCCCATCGACATCACGCTCTTCTACGAAGGCCTGCAGACCGTCGAACACGGAGAGGTCCTCGTCAGCGAAGACGCCCAAGTCGAGACATTCGAAGAGATACCAGGACAACCGAGCCTTCTTAGCATGCAGACACTGCTGATCATCGTGGTCTGCCTGCTCGTCGCCATCCTCGTCGCCCTCGCCGTCCTCGTCATCAGGAGGCGATGATGAAGAGACGAGACGTGATCGTCCTGCTGGTGCTGGTCGCCGTGCTCGCATATGGCCTGACCAGCATGTTCTATCTGTGGCTCGGTCCCGCCGGACAGCATCGGATCCTCGGAGGCGAGACGGTCAACGTGACGCTCAGCATCACACCCTACCGTCAGATGAACTTCAACGCCAACACCGACGGACTCCACTTCGACGGAGTCCCCCAAGGGAGCTCCGCGCGCAAATACATCACCCTGACCAACATCCGAACCGTGCCAGTCAACGTCGAAGTCGCGATCACCGGAAACATCACGGCGTTCATGATCGCATACCCCTCATCATTCTCATTGGATCCTGGGACGTCCGCAAACATCACAGTCTCAGTCGATGTCCCCTCCGAAGCGGAAGCGGCAAGCTACGATGGAAGTCTCATCATCGTCTACCGTCACACATAAAACGCAATGTTTATATACCTGAATCATCGAAGCTGAAGCATGGTCAGCAACCGTGCGCTCTCGCTTCTCATCGTCGCTGCGGTCGTCATCTCTGTGGGCGGGCAGATTTGGAGCGTCAACCAGATACAATCCGCACGAATCCTGACACCAGGCCTCCCCACAGGCTACGCGGTCGCCGCGACAGGCATGGTGAACCTGACCATCCTCAGCCAGACCGACATCACACTCTCCGGCGACGTCATCGACTTCGGCACCGGCGTCGTCAACAGCTCGTCAGGATGCAACAACGCCACCCTGCACTCCAACGGCACCGGCGTCAACACCGACGCATGCTGGGTCAACCAATCACTCACCCCCAACAGCGCTATCCCTGCGACACAAGCCAAGTTCATACTGAACAACTCAGGCAACGTCAACATCTCCATCACGCTCGATAGCATCAAGAACAACGCCACCAACTTCCTCGGCAACAGCACCATCATCGACGCATTCTACCAGTACACTGTCAACCAGAACGGAAGCGGACAGCCCTGCCAGACCACGCTCGCGACGGGATGGAACAACTTCTCCGCAAGCAGTACGATGAGCGTGTGCGGCGAACTCTTCTGGGAAGACGGCAAAGACGCGGTCAACGTCGCCATCCTGGTCCGCATCCCCGAAGACGTCGAACGCGGATACAAGAACGACAACCTGACCTTCACGTCAGCCCAGGCATAGGCCCGAGGGCAAAAATATATAAACGCACATCAGGCAAGGCCCTCTATGAAAAATGGCGGAATGCTCGTCGTGACACTTCTTCTCCTTGGCTTCGCCATCACCAGCAACGCCTACATCGTCATCAAGACCAAACAGATCACAGGCGCGGCGGTCGGAGAAGTGAGACTGTGCATCAACAACAAACCCGCAATGAGCAACCCTTGCTCGACATCCATGACGCAAGGCATCTACTTCAGCTGCAACGTCAACGGAAGCGACTACGACAACGATACGCTGACGTACAGCTCCACCTTCCTTTCCAGCCCGACCGTCTTCACCATCCGTAGCAACGGCACCATCGCCGTGACGCCGACCAACGCCGATGTGGGCAACCACACCGCCAACATCACCCTCGCCGACGACGTCGGATGCCCAGACAACTCAGCATGGGAACTGTACCGCTTCGACGTCTCGAACGTCAACGACCCGCCCATCCTCACCCAGACTATCCCCGACCAAAGCCTCACCGAAGGAGTGAGGACCAGCGTCTTCTTCCTCACCGACCACTTCACCGACCCCGACGGAGACGCTATGACATTCACCGCATCCATCACCAGCGCATACGAAATCACGATCCTCGCCAGCGGAGAAGTCCAGATGCTCGTGGAAGACTGCCAGGACACCACAGAATACGTCATCTTCACCGCAACCGACCCCTACAACGCCACGACCGACAGCAACGTCGTCGAACTCACCTGCACCCAAGCAGGAAGCGGTGGAGGCGGTGGAGGCGGCGGAGGTGGAGGTGGAGGCGGAGGCAGCGGAGCCATCTCTGAGTGCGAATCAGAACTCTACTGCAACGCATGGTCGAACTGCAGCATCTACGCAACACAACAGCGACGATGCTACGACATCGGCGGATGCAAGGACGACATCTTCCTGCGACGCGCATGCCTCTACGCGGACACCTGCACCAACGGAGTCTGGGACACGGGAGAGCTTGGCGTCGACTGCGGCGGCCCCTGCGACGCGTGCGGCACCTGTAGCGACGGCATCCGCAACCAAGGAGAGCTTGGCGTCGACTGCGGCGGCTCCTGCGACGCGTGCGCCACCTGCTACGACGGGACGCAGAACCAAGACGAAGAAGGCGTCGACTGCGGCGGCTCCTGCGCCGCATGCGGGACGTGCGGCGACGGCATCAAGAACAACGACGAGACATCGATCGACTGCGGCGGCTCCTGCGCGCCCTGCACAGAATTCCAGACACCAGGCATATTCGCGCTGCAATCCATCGTCGTACGGCTGCTCATGATCATGTCCATCATCCTCATCCTGCTCGCGCTGCTCGCCCTCTTCGCCCGCAAGTGGCTACGCAAGACCCTGCAGAAGCTCGGCCTGATCAAAGACCACGTCAAATCCATCCTGCTCACCCCTGAGAAGAAACAGCAATTCCTCGAGAGGATCTATACGGTGGAGTCCGCCATCCCCTCCGTGTCGGGCAAGGACAACCAGGAAGCCGTGCTCTCCCTTCTCATAGACCTCTTCTCCGAGATGCTCAAGACACCTCGCGGCGTCACGCAAGCGGAACTGGACCGCATACTCCACACCCTGCCTCTGCAGGAAGACACGCGAAAACTGCTCATCCGCTTCGCCGCCCTCATCCACCTGCTCGAAGCCTCCAGGCTCAACGCCGACGAATGGGAAGTGAGGTCATGGACCGAGCAAGCCCGAACGCTTGTCGCCTGCGTGGCTCACTGCACATCAGATGACTTCAAACGCACCACCAGTCACGTGGAGATCGAAGCGAAAGGAGAGGCGCCGGTGCAATTCGCCCGACGCGTGGTCGATATGCTCATCGCCCTGCAGTTCCGCGAATACAGCCTTGCCGCAAAGAAATACCTGGTCCTGCAAGGCAAGTACGACACCCTGAGCGAACCGCGAAAGACCAGGGCTTACGCGGACCTCTATCGCTCGTTCACCATGATCGAGTATCTGCAGAAGTACGAATAGTCCAATTCTGGAGTTATAGAGTCTGTGCCCTAGGAAAACATTTATAAATTAGCGAAGTAAAGGGTGTTCGTTAGCCTCGTGAGCTTCGCGAACTTAGCGAACTTACTTGGGTGTTTTGACGATGGGAAACATCAACATCGAAATCCCCGACGACCTCCACCAGAAGCTCAAGCTAGGCTCTGTCCTTCGCGACCGCAGCCTCAAAGACCACATCATCGACCTTCTCGATCCCCATGGTTAACATCAACATCCAGATCCCTGACGATCTGCACAAACGGCTGAAACTGCAAGCAGTCGAAGAGAACAAGACGCTCAAAGCGCATATCATAGCACTACTCCAACATGGCACACATCAACATCCAGATCCCTGACGATCTGCACAAGAAACTCAAGCTCGAAGCGGTCAAGGCAGGCCGCACGCTCAAAGAACACATTATCACGATACTCGAACATGGCCAGAACTAGGACGATCGGATACTGCATCGGCGCACTGTCAGCGGCAGCGCTGGTCCTGTTGCTGGCGGGCATCATCACCGCAATCTCAGTCTCCAGCGGTCCATCCATCACCCCCTCCAATGCCGCCACCAACGACTCACTCAACTGCTCATGGATACCGCTCGGCGGAGGGACACTGCTTGCCAACGTCACGTGGTACAACGGCACTTCAGCCTACTCGACCGAGAACGACATCGCATGCGTCAACAACACGCTCTGCCAGACACCGCTTGGAGTGCTGGGATCCGCGACGATGCGCGACGAGAAGTGGAACTACACCGTCCTCGTGCACAACGGGACCGAGAATGTGACAACGAGCGTAAGCGTGAACATCTCCAACGCAGACCCGACGATCGAGCCATTCTACAACGTGACGGTCCCTGAAGATAGAGCCTACTCAGTCAGGATCAACGCCACCGACCCAGAATCAGACACCCTGACCTGGTTCTCCAACGACAACAACTACACCAGCGATCTGTTCACCATCGACCAGGACACGGGATGGATCAACTTCACGCCCACGCAGAGCCAAGTCGCCAACCACACCATGGACATCATCGTCATCGACGGACACGGAGGAAGCGACACCTTCCGCGTCATCTACACCGTGCAGGAGATCAACGATAGACCATACTTCGTGCCCGCCCTCACCGACCAAGCCGCCGTGCAAGACGCCCAATTCACCTACGCCATCATCGGAAACGACGAGGAGAACGACACCATCAACTTCTCACTCTACGCACCGAGCCTGCCCGACCTGCAGCTCAACTGGTCGAACGGCACCATCAGCATCCTGACATTCGGCAGCAACGGAGGCGCACCACAATACGCAGACGGAGGGACACACACCGTCAACATCACCGTCTACGACGTCGCCAACACCTCGCGCAACCAGTCGCAGAACATCACGCTCACCATCACGACCATCAACCAGGATCCCGTCCTTGCGACCATGCCCAACCGCACCGGGACACAAGGCAACAGCTTCTCCGCGTCCATCAACGCCACCGACGTGGATGCCGGCGACACGCTCAGTTTCGCGTCCGCAGTCAACTGCAGCCTCCCGAACCCATGGACTGTGACGACGACGAGCAGCGCGGCCAGCGCAGGAGAGGCATGGATCAACGTCACGCTCAACAACACCCACGTCGTATGCCCCTGGGTCAACATCACGGTGAGCGACGGCAGCGTCACCGTGTGGCAGCTCGTCTATCTCAACATCACCAACACCAACGACGCGCCCAGCATCCACAACATCAGCGTCTACACGGGCAACAACGCGGGGAACGACCTGCGCAACCTCTCAAGCGGCGTGGGAGCGTCATTCGTGTACCTCGTCAACGCCACCGACCCTGATACGTACACGTACGAGAACGAGACGCTCACATATAGTTCCAACGACAGCCTGTTCGAGATCGGCGGCGCGACCGGCATCATGTCGCTCGCGCTCAACACCAGCCACGTCGGAAACCGCACCGTCAACATCACCGTCACCGACGACGGCGGGCTGTCGACGAGCGCCGCACTGAACATCAGCATCGCCAACAACACGGTCCCTGTGTTCGAGAACATCACGCTCGTCAGCTGCGCCGAAGGCATATCGTGCACTGTGTACATCAACGCGGCCGACCCTGACGACGGAGAGAACCTGACATTCACGAGCAACGACACGACACGATTCCCCATCAATTACCACAACACCACCGCGGTACGGTTCAACAAGACATTCGTCCAGGACGCCGTCGGCAACTACAGCATCCTGCTGAACGTCTCCGACATGTTCAACGCCACGGACAACGTCAGCTTCCGCCTTGAAGTCAACAACACCAACGACGCCCCCTTCTTCGACGAGAACTTCGACAATGCCAGCGACACGATAGCATTCCCCATCATCGTCATCGCGCGCGCATTCACGTACTGGATCAACGCTACCGACTACGACATCCCATTGGGCGACCAACTGAACATCAGCTACGTCGTGCTGGACTCGGTCAACGCGAGCCTGCTCAACAGCACCCAGACCAGCAACAACACCCTGCTGGTGCATGCCACGCCCTCCATCGCGGACATCGGCAACTACAGCATCAACATCACCGTCAACGACACCGCAGGACTGTACGCGTGGCAAGTCATCAACTTCACCGTCTACAACAGCAGCCTCCCCCCCAACATCACACAGATCAGACCCTACTACAACACCACCCTCGCCGTGACGCTCAACTCCACCGTCGACACGTCGTTCTACACGACGACCAACGTGAGCGTCAACGTGTCCGAGAACAGCAGCACACTCTTCAACATCACAGCCATAGACCCCGACGGATCCACGGACAACCTGACCATCCTGTGGTACCACGAAGGAATCCTCAACAAGAGCGTGCCATACACGTCGAACACGGGCATGCGGGTCGACTGGGGATTCTTCACCAACGGGACACGCAACGTGACCGTCGTCGTGCAAGACGCATACTTCAGCAGCACATCCTGGCACTGGGAAGTGGCGGTCGCGAACATCAATCGTGCGCCCTTGCTCATCACCAACCTGCAGAACTTCACCAGCAGCAGCGCCATCAACAGCACCACGACGTTCAACAACTACTTCGGATACTACGACACCCAACAGCACTTCATCGACCCCGATGACGACCTGAACAGCAACAACCAGACCAGAGACAGCGTATCTGACCCCAACGAGAAGTTCACATTGACTGTGACCGCGACGACGTGCAGCGTCGCCACCCTCTCCATCACCGGACCCAATCTGACGATCACGCCATCATCGATCGGCACCTGCATCGTCAACTTCACCGCGACCGACCAGGACGGCGCCAGCCTCATCTCGAACGCGGTGCGCCTGGAAGTCAGCAGCACGGCGACCGTGGTGACGACCACCGTGTCCTCGGGCGGAGGCGGAGGAGGAGGGGGCGGATCAAGCGACACCACGCGCACCCAACTGCTGCCAGTTGACAAGCCAAAAGACGTGCCAAAGCCACTTGAGATCATCGTCCCGGGAAGGGTCGTGATCTACCAGAACAAGGCCATGCGCATCCCCATCGTCCTGACGAACACATGGAACACGACCATCAGCGGCATCCAGCTCTCAGCCGTCACCAACAACACCCTCGTGGACATGAACTTCAGCACCGACTTCTATCCGACCTTGGAGCCGGGACAGCAGGAGATCTCGGAGCTGACTGTCTCGAACTACCGCGAATACGGCCCCTACGAGATCCAAATCATCGCCAACGTCACCGACCCGGCATTCACTGACACCGGCACGATCTACATCAACTCGCTGGAAGAGAAGAGCGAGGGAGAAGACATCAACACCAGGCTCCAGTTCGCACGCGACCTCCTCACGACCAACGTCGAATGCCAAGAGCTCAACGAGCTGCTCGACAAAGCAGACGTGGAACGGGCGAAGCGCAACTACGACACAGCCATCAACATCGTCGATTCAGTCGTGAACGGATGCAAGTACCTTATCAGCACCACCCAGAACGAGCCGGACAACCAGCAACCCCTGACCTTCGCGCTCTTCTCGTACGTGATCCCTGGGAATATCGTGCTCATCGCCATGGGCGTCATCGGACTATTGATCTTCGTCGCCCTGATCATGCTCATCCTGATGCAGCGCAGAACAAAAGAGGATTAGATGCCGGTCAGCTTCTCATAGACCTCATTGATGGCGACGAAATACTCCTGCTTCTCATCCGCCTCAAGCGCATCGTAGAGCTGCAGAAGCTCAGTGTACAATCGCTTGAGCGCATCCTTATCCTTATTGGCAAGCTCGCTGTTGATGCGCACCAAAAGATGTTGCAACTGCTCTTTGCGAGGCTCAGGCACCGTCGTGCGCGTGAAGTCATCCACCAATGCCGAATCGATCCGGCTCCTGCGCAGGAGGACGTCCCAGACGTTCCTCTTGACCGCCCTCGACGGGATAAGACGCCTCACCAACCCGTCGAACTGACGGAGGATACGACGCAGCTCGGCATCCTGGACAGACACGTCAGAATACTCGAACTTGCTGATATGCGCAAGAAGCTCATGGATGGCCGCGCGCAGCGGCGCCTCCAAATAGACCTTGTCCAGCTCGCCCCGAATCTCCTCATGCGTATACTCATAATTGATGTCGAGGTATTCCCTGAAGAAGTCCTTGACGATACGATAGACCTCGACCTCAGACACAATTGCCTTCGAGACCGTGTACTGGATCCTCTTGAGCGTGACTTCTCTTAGAAGCTGCTGCTCACCTCTCTTCTTTGCCATTACGCATTCATTCCTGAGCAATTCGTTTTATAAAGATTGCTGTCGTCAAGGCCGATGCGCGCGGCCGGTCACCGGACTACACTGCCCAGTGAAGATGAAACCTGCGCGGTCAGGACGGCAACCACAACAAAGTTTTTAAACCAACAATAGCCAGAAGCAGCCATGCCAGAGGCGGAAACCGAACTCAAATCCAAGTTAGCAAGCTACAAGGAGCTCTTCGACCATATCCGGGCTGAGATGGGCAAGATCGTCATCGGCCAAGCCGAAATCATCGACTCACTGATCGAAGCGGTCATCTCACGCGGCCACGTCCTGGTGGAAGGCGTGCCAGGCATAGGAAAGACACTCATCATCCGAACCCTGGCCAAGATCAGCGGATGCATGTTCAGCCGCATACAATTCACCCCTGACTTGCTGCCCACCGACATCCTTGGAATCACGACGTACGAAGAAGGAAAAGGATTCTACACCATCAAAGGACCCATCTTCGCGAACTTCGTCCTCGCGGACGAGATCAACCGAAGCCCGCCCAAGGTGCAATCCGCGCTGCTGGAAGCCATGCAAGAGAGACAGGTCACGATCGGAAAAGAGACATTCATCCTGCCAGAACCGTTCTTCGTGATGGCGACACAGAACCCCATCGAGCAGCTGGGAACCTACAAGCTGCCCGAAGCCCAGATCGACCGTTTCCTCTACAAGCTCACCCTCGGCTACCCCTTGTTCGAGGAGGAGCGACAGATCCTTCGCACCAACATGACGACACGAGACTTCTCAAGCTTCAACCTGCAAGCAGTCATGCAACCACAGACCATCCTGCAGGTACAAAAAGACGTCCACCTCGTGCGCAGCGAATCCAAAGTCGAGAACTACATCGTGCGCATCGTGGAAGCCACCCGATTCCCCAAGAAGTACGGAGTGGAGCTCGGCAAATTCATCCAGTACGGCGCCTCGCCACGAAGCAGCATCAGCCTGTACACCGCATCCAAAGCCCACGCGCTGATGAACGGAAAGGAATTCGTGACGCCAGGCGACGTCAAGAGCGTCGCGTTCCGTGTCCTGCGCCACCGCATCATCCTCAACTTCGAGGGCGAGGCCGAAGAGATCAAGCCCGACGACGTCATCACTGAGATCCTCCAGAAGGTCCCGCTCCTATAGACCATGCCACTCAAAGAGCTTCGCGTCGATCTGGCGCCCGGATTCAAGCGCATAGACATCAAAGGACGACGCGACATCCTCAGCCGCATCCTCGAAGGGCACTTCGTCACCCTCTTCAAGGGGAAAGGCATGGAGTTCACAGGGTATCGTTCCTACTCCTATGGCGACGACGCAAGCCTCATCGACTGGCCGGCGTCGCTTCGCTCACGCGAGACGCTGGTTAAGGAATTCGAGACATACCGCAACCTGTCCGTGTACATCCTGCTCGACGTGTCCAACAGCATGCTCTTCACCTCGACACGCGCCAACAAGCTCAAAGTCGAATACGCCGCGGAGCTGGCAAGCAGCCTCGCCTGGGCGGTGCTGCGCACCAACAACTCAGTCGGCATGAGCATGTTCAACGACCATCTCGTGAATCGGATCTACCCCGACATCGGACAAGGCATGATCCGACGCATAAACAAAGACCTTTCCGACCCGCAGAAATACGGAGGCAACTTCGATCTGCGCCGCGCGCTGCAGGAACTGCGCGCATTCTACAAGGACAAGGCCGTGCTCATCATCATCTCAGACTTCCTAGGCATGAACGAAGGATGGGAGCGATACCTCACCGGACTGCACGACCAGTTCGAACTGCTCGGAATCATGATCCGCGACCCACGCGACAACACCTTGCCGCACATGTACGGACAGGTCCGCGTCCAAGACCCCTACAGCGATGACGTCATGCTCGTCGACATCCACCAATACCGCGAAGAGTACGCCAAGACAGTAGAGGAAGAGGAGAAGCGGCTCCGAAACGCGTTCGGGGTGAGCAAGTACAGCTTCTTGTCCATCATGACGACCGACGACTTCAACGAGAAGATCATGAACTTCTTCCGCAGACGCGCAAGCATACGAGGATAATATGCAGATCACGTTCGAACACCCCCAATTCCTATGGCTGCTCATCCTGGTGCCTGCAGTCATCATCTTCCACTTCGTCTTCATCCGCTACAGCCACATCAACGCCATGCGCTTCGCCAACTTCCGCGCACTCAAACGCGTGACCGGCCGCGGCAAGACCACACGCAACCTCACGTTGCTCTTCATCCGGGTCGTCGCCCTCCTCGCGCTCATCCTGGGCGCATCAGGACTCGCCGTGTGGTACAGCGCTACCGTTGACCGCAACGACTACGTCATCGCCATCGACACGTCAGCATCCATGACTGCGGAGGACTTCACGCCCAACCGGCTCGAGATGGCAAAGGGGATCGTGAACGACTTCGTCGAAGCGCTTCCTCCCGACGTGCAAGTCGGCCTTCTGACCTTCTCCGGCGTGACGCTCATCCAGCAGACCATGACTGTCGATCGATTCGTCATCCTCGACTCGTTGTCAGGCATCGAAGTCGAGAAGGCGGGAGGGACCGACATCCCCGGCGCAATCATCAGCGGCGCCAACATGCTGCAGACCAGCGAGCAAGGACGCACATTGATCATCATCACGGACGGATCGAGCACCGTCGGGGCATTCACGGCGGACGCCATCGCGAAGGCCGCCGCGTACGCGGCCGAGAAACACGTCAAGATATACGCCATAGGCATCGGAAGCGACACCGGACCGATCGGATACCTGCCCGAATACTACAATGTGTCCGCGACGTACAACGAAGACACCCTCGTGCAGATCACGAACGCGACCGGCGGAATCTACATGCGTCTCCTGGACCCTACGGCGGACGAGCCATTCCAACCACTGATCGATGGTCGGACCCGAGGCGAGACCCGACGCGACCTGGCGGGACTTCTGCTGCTGATCGCCATCCTCTCATTGTTCGTGGACTGGACGCTATCGAACACTATTTATAGACAACTACCCTGACGACCGACCATGATAGCCGACATCCTGCTCAGCCGCATCGTCATCTCCGTGGTAGTCGCCGCGGTCCTCAGCCAGATCCTCAAATTCATCACGCACCGCATCACCAGCGGAGACTGGGACTGGCGCATGACATTCACCGACGGAGGGATGCCCTCCGCGCACACCGCCACGGTCGTAGCGCTGTGCGGATCCATCTTCCTGCTGGAAGGAGCGACGACCGCATTCTACGTCAGCCTTGTCTACGCGGCAATCACGCTCCGCGACGCCGTCGGCATCCGACTGCAAGCAGGAAAACAAGCCGCTGTGCTGAACCGCATCGCGGACCGGGACGGACTGCATCTTCCGCACCTAAAAGAGCTGGTCGGACACACGCCGCTTCAAGTCGCGTTCGGCGTGCTCGTCGGCGTCTTCGTGAGTGTCGTCGTGGCGCTCTGGTAGGTTCTTAAACGCGTGCATAATCCTTAATAATGAGGCTGCTGTCCCCCAGCTATGGCAAAACGCGTACCATAGTTCTCCTATGTCGGAGTCGACGACTACACCCTCCATCCGCAATATCGTGCAGGCACGGCGCAGCAGGGTCTATTCTTCCCGCACCTGCCTGACGACTTTCCAAGCATCATCCATCTTCACCGCTACGACACGCTCGATGAGGCCGTAGCTTTCAGGCACGAAAGGACAGGCGTGCTCTTGTCCCCACGAATGCAGCCGGGCGGCATCGAAGACGAGACTCTCGACCAAGGCCCGTATCTCGTCCTGACCGACGTGGAGATGGGCTATCCCATCGCACTGGCACGTCGATGCAAGGCGCTGGCTCAGACTTCTTCGACCATCCCATCATTCGTCCTCATTGCGGACCCCGCGGGCACCATGGAGCACCAAGGTGTCATGCACAGGATAGAGCCCCAATGCCAAGCATATCGCCGTCAAATCCTCGTGCCGACCCTCGCGGAACTGAACAAAGCCATGCCTGAAGAGTATCATGCCGCGATCAAACTGCTCGATGTGCGAGGATACTGAACGAGTCGGCAATCTGTGCGGACCTCAGGTAAGTAGAAAGTAAGGTCTGCTGCCCTTAAGGGCGAGCGTCAACAAGGACTGAAGTGTGTCGTCCGCGGGGGTTGCGCCATACGGGCACGCCGACCAACCGCACCAGAAGGTGACGCGAGCAGGGCAGCAGACCAACGGAACGACTACTTTCTACAAAGCCGCGGACCCCCCGTATTGTTCAACCTGTAGATGTTAACTCTCGGCTGTTAAGAATTCGGCTGTTTTTAGCTTATTTTATCTGTTTTTGACCAGATTCTAGAACTTTAATATCATCTGGCGCTATAAATTTCTTTTTCTTAATATACACGAGTGTCTTTTCAGCGTCTTCAGTGATTACTTCTTTGACATTATGTGATTCAAGTGCTAGTTGTTCAGAATTGAAAATTTTCTGTATATAATTGAACTGGTTAGCATTTTTGATAGCACTCTTGAATGCTGTAACTGGAACACTCGAGTCTGAAGGATATACTTTTTCAAGATCTGAAGCGGATATTGCTTTCCAATAACCATAATCTTGTTTGTTGAATAATCTGAATTTGTTAAGGGGATTTGTTTTAATAAGAGATAAAAATGCAGGGTTTGGTTTAAATTCCGTTCTTTTTTCACCAATAGAGTTTAAGCCAACTCCAAATCCAAGAACATCTTTTGCAGGAATAACATCGATAGCTTTGTTCACTCTCATTCCAACATTGTGACCATGAATATAACATGAATCCAATATTTTCATTTTATTAAAAGTTTTAAGAACCTTAAAGATACTCATTTTTGAGCTTATCGGATTTGAACCTTCAAGATCTAATGAGAAAGCATTAATTCCTTTGCTCTGATAAAATTCCAACAAATCTGGAACGTTTTTACGAGCAAGTTTAGGAATAATTCCCATAATCGGCTTGTGATTTAATTGTTCAATACTTTCAATTGCTTTTTCTAAGTATTTTTTATAATCAGGATATGAAATTGGAGAATTTTTTGAATCG
>JBDRLR010000077.1:0-4085 GCA_043812855.1 Nanobdellota archaeon
TCGATGTCCGACGTCATCTCCTTGACGCAACGAACATACTCGATCGTGTGGCCGTACACATCGAACTCATGGAACTTGTTCTGCCACACACCCTTCCCCGCAACAACCTGCGGCAACGCGACCAATATGCGCTCCAAACCGGGAAGGTCACGCCCCGACCTATTCTCGTCTCCCATCTTCGTCCACCTCGTCCGTTCCTCACAGACTCTTTTTGCTACTACTTATTAGTAACTACAACTAGATAAGTTTTGGTATACCATAACAGGTACACCTTTTGCGAACATTTTTAAGCAGGAAGCGAAATATGTCGCCTATGGACGTCGCACCCCTCAAAGAAGCAGGCCTGACCGACGGCGAGATCAAGGTGTACTTGGCACTTCTGGAACTCGGTTCTTCCACGATAGGCCCTGTGCTTGAGAAGTCGAGAATCACCAAATCAATCATCTACAGGATCCTTGACCGGCTCATCGAGAAAGGTCTCGTGTCCTACATCACCAAGGAGAAGACGAAACACTTCCAGGCGGAACGACCCAACCGACTGCTCGACTACATCGAAAACCGACAGCAGCGGCTCGAACAGAACAAAGCGAAGATCCAAGACATGCTGCCCGAACTGCTGCTCAAACAGACGCTCGCGAAGAAGAGCGAAGCGAACATCTTCGAAGGATTCAAAGGACTGATGACCGCATACGAGAACCGATACCTCAAGCTCAAGGCAGGCGACGAAGTCGTGCTGTACGGCCTGCCCGCCGAGCAGCCCGGATTCCACCACGCATTCTGGAAGAAGAACCACATGCGACTCGCAGCATCAGGCATACGATGCCGGATGCTCTACCAACAGGACGTAGGCGACGACATCCTCAAGAACCGAAACAGCTACAAAGGATGCCAAGCGCGACGGATGCCCTTTGACATCGCAAGCCCATCATGGGTCATGATCTACAAAGACGTCACGCTCGTCGCGATACCGCAAGGAGAAAAACCATTCGCATTCGAGATCACCAGCCAAGCCATCGCGGACTCATTCAAAGCGTACTTCGAATGGTTCTGGACGAAGAGCACGTGACCGCAGACCCGCGATTGCAGGACAACGGTCAGCTGCATGACGGACGCAACATTGTTCTAGACATCACATCTAGACAGACTCCGCAGATGATACGCAAGAAACCGCAGACATCAGTCCATCCGTAGCAGAAGGACAACTGGAAACAGACCTCAAAGAAACGATTCACGACGTGAGCGGCACCGAATCGCTCCCAGAGACACGATTCACTCTGGCGCGGCACGAATCGACACGGGACATGTCGGCTAACATGAACGATTGACAGAGCTCGCCCGCCTTCTCCAGGTCCCCGTCATACGCAGCCTGCATCGCAGCCTCCTCCAGGCAATATAACGGACACACATCAAGTATACGCTGCCACGTCCAAGGCTCGCACGCATCAACCACCAACTAGTCACCCACCTGCGTGGTGCACCGCTCAGAGCCGTACGGAATGCCATAGCAGACTATCGGGTGGAAGCAATCCAAGCAAGTAATCATACCTGCCTTGACACCCAAGCAGGACCTGCTGCGCTCTGATGCGCAGACCCCTGCCAAGCACATGCCCGCGCTCGTGTCCTCACCTATCCTTTTTGGAAAGAGGACTGCCACGGCAACGACAATGATCGCGATGAGCATCCAGCGACGCATAATTATCCTAAGAATGTCACCCATATAAATGTTGCGCCAACGACGACCGCGGTGAATGTCTTGCCGAGAGCTTCAACAGACCACCCATATCGATTGTCCTACAATTGAACGCTGAGACTGCGACGTGGCGCAATCACTAACTGAAGGGCCCCGACGCCAATGCAGGACCCATAATGCCAGCGAACATGGCCACCATGAAAAGAGCATACAACAAGCCCAGCACCGAGAAGACAGCGCCGATAATGATACCCGCAAGGGCCAATCCACGACCACCCTCACCCGACTTCTTGACCTGATTGAAGGCGATAATGCTGACGACCAGACCCGCAAGGGCGAAGACGAACGAGAGGATGAATCCCACGATGGCCAAGGTGTTCGTCCTGACACCCTGCGATGACTGAGGCTGCACTGGTTGCGATGGTGAAGAGTCCATACGCACAATCATGACGGGCCGACTTTATGAATATTTCGGAAACCAAAAACAATAAGAAGGCGAAAGGTCCTGGATGACGGCATGAACATCATGACCTGGGCCGAAGAGAAGATGAAGAAAATGCACTGGTACGACATGAGCATGACCAAGCTCTGCCTGGTCGCGCTGGGACTGTGGCTCGCCACCCTGTGGCCATGGTTCACCACCGTGAACCCCTGGATCTACTTTAGCATCTGGGTCGGACTTGCCATCATCGTCATCGCACGCATGCTACGATGAACGAAAGACAGAAGTGAACACACCATGACATCAACCACGGCAAAGACCGCACTAGGACTTGGCATCGCAGGATTCATCCCACTACTGGGACCCATCATGGCCATCATCGCGATCGTGCTCGCCTCGCAACGCCTCAAGACACCCGAAGACAAGAACATCGCGACCGCCGCGCTCGTCGTCGGCATCGTGACGCTCGTCCTGACCATCCCTATCACGCTCGCGGCCATCGGCGCCATCGCATACTTCGGCGTGCTGTCACCGCAGCAACTGACTCCTGGACCAGTCATCAGCGCCATCGAACCCTCAACCGGCGACGTGGACGAACTCCTGGTGACCATAGACGGCCCGACCAACAGAATCTGCACCATCTGGGCAGGCGTCGAGACCCCTGATGGCACCATCACACATTCAATAGACCCGCGAACAGACCCAGGAGCAATCCAACTCTCCGATGGACGTCAAATCGCGCACATCGAGCTCGAAACGGGAGAACTCTCCAACGCAAGGTCAGCAATCATATCCCTCACCGGAGGCACTGAATGCATGATCAGGTTCGATGAAATGACCATAGATCTGCATTAGAAGACCATCATAACCCTTAAGCCAGCCAGCGGACACAGCATCAGTCTCAGGGCAGGAATCATTGCACTCCTCACCATCGACACCTTCACGTTCAACACGGCAGACTGCGCGCCCACACAAGCAGGCGACGCGGTCCACGGCGAATTCTCACTGCCCGTCGAGTAAATGAAAAACTATTAATACCAACACAGGCCAGGAGAAGCAATGAGACCGCACCTGCCGATCATCCTCATCAGCATTCTCATCACCACGGCCATCGCCGCAGCCACCCCAGGCGACGTCCTCGTCACCAGCAGCGCATCCGCCGCCGGCGACCACTTCGGCACGTCCCTTTGCGCCCGCACCACGACATGGACCGTCGGCAGCCCCGCGGCAGGCGGATCGCACGGCGCAGGCAAGACACAGACCATCAACGCGGCCACCGGACTGGCAATCAATCCAACCAAAGTAGGGCAGAGCCTCGACGACTCCTTCGGCTACAGCGTCGACTGCCAGAACGACAACTTCCTCGTCGGCGCATACTGGTGGAACAACCCCAGCAACATCCGCACCGGACGCGCCTATCTCTTTGGACCGACCGGAACGCTCATCAAGAACCTGGACGACCCCGACCCCCACAACAACGACTACTTCGGAGAAAGCGTCGCTTTCTCGGACTCCCGCATCCTCGTCGGTGAACCTGGATACTACTACACCAAGAAGGTCAAGGGGAACATAGTCGCCGTCGAGATCGGCAAGATCCACATCTACGACCTATCGGGCAACGACCTGCTCGAAGTGCAGAACCCCAACCTGGACGGCCTGGCATTCGGCGAATGGGCGACGGCCTACGGCGACCGCGCACTCGTCACCACCCTTGACAACGTCAACGGCGTCGACCGCGCCGGAAGCGTCCTGCTCATCGACACGACGACCGGCGCCCTCCTGCACACCTTCCTCCCACCCACACCGACCATGACCGGATTCTTCGGCGCAGGCCTGACCATGGACGATCGAAACATCGTCATCGGAGAACTCAACGGCATCAGCGGCGGAACCGCCGGCGGCGCAGCATACCTCTACGACGCCACCACCTACGCACTCATCACCACCATCCCC
>JBDRLR010000078.1:0-2278 GCA_043812855.1 Nanobdellota archaeon
GGGAGACGACCCTGGCCGCGTCGAGCATCGCTCTTTGCGAACACGGCACGTCGATGAAGACGACGTCGAATCGGAAGGGGTCCATACCCTCATCCACCAAGGCGTCAAAAGCGACCTCGACACCCGCGCGGGCCTGAATGCCCATCGACGCATCAGGACCAGAAAGCGGAGCCAACACGACCACGACGACCGCACCTTGCGGACTCTCCTGGAACGCCGCGCCAAGCGATGACTGTCTCACCACATTTCCCGTCAGCGAAGAACATGACGCCAACAGCAGAACTCCCAGAACACACACAATCCATCGCATGTTCAGCCACATCCAGATGGATTATAAATATTTTATCACTCAAGACCGCAGTGCTGAGCGTACCTTCGGATGCCTTCGATCTGGTCAAGGGGAGTCTCGGTCTGCAGAAACTCGCGATACTTGCGATCGACGCGCACCCCGCGCTGCGAGAGCTCGCTCACCATGAGTCTATAGAGCCTCTTGCCGTGTGCGTCGATATCAGTCAAGATGACGACATCGCGACCAGACGCGACGACATCTTCGACGATCCTGTAGATCGCCCGACGCGACAAGGTCATGATGCGGGCCGTGACGCCGGTCGCCTGCAGAGCCCGACGGTCCTTGACACCCTCCACGACAACGAGGCAACCTGACTCGTTGAGTCCTTCTATCCATTCCCTGATGAGCTGCGGATCCGTGCGCATGCCTGCAAGGAAGAGGCCCGCCTTAAAAAATGTTATAAGCACGTGGCGTTTTTCACGGGCATGACCTACTACGACGACATCGCCGAAGGCTACGACGGCCTGCACGCGGACGAGCAGAAACGGAAGCTCTCAATCATCCAGCCGCTCATAGAGGTACGCGGTGAAGACACCCTGCTCGACGTCGGATGCGGAAGCGGCATCAGCACGCGGGTGTGGGCATGCAAGCGTACAGGCATCGACCCCGCCGAGAAGCTCATCAGCATAGCCCGCGAAAAAGACCCCGCCGGAATCTATATCTTGGGTGCGGCCGAGCAACTGCCTTTCGCTGACCACATGTTCGATATCGTGCAGTCCCTGACGGCCATCCACAACTTCGCGGACCACGACCAGGCAATCAAGGAGATGAAACGGGTCGGACGCGACATGTTCATCATCTCCGTGCTCGCGCGCAGCGTGCACTACGACGCGATCAAAGCGAGCATCGCGGCACATCTATCTGTGCGCCGAATCCTCAAAGACGACAAAGACGTCATCTTCATCGCGACTTCATGACGATCTTGGCGATATCGCCGAGCAGCTCTGCGGGCACCGCGTAGACGTGGGTGTTGCTCTTCTCATTACCAAGATTGTTGATCGTCTGCAGCGTCCTGATGTGCAAGCCACCCTTCACGGTCGCGAGCGCCTTTCCCGCCTTGACCAGATTGCTCGCCGCGGCGAACTCGCCTTCGGCCTTGATGACGACCGCGCGTTTCTCCCGCTCAGCCTCAGCCTCCTTCGCGATGACCCGAATCAGTGTGCTTGGAAGTTCGACATCCTTGATCTCGACGCTCTCCACCTTGATGCCCCAAGGATCAGTCGCCTTGTCGACGATCTCACGGATCCTTTTCGAGAGGACCTCTCTCTTGGAGAGGAGCTGATCAAGATCAACCTCGCCAACGACATCCCTCATGCTCGTCTGCGCCAATTGGCTGGTGGCATACTGATAATCCTCCACCTCAAGCACCGCAAGGTCAGGCCTTGCGACGCGGAAGTACAGCACCGCATTGATGACGACGCTCACGTTGTCCTTGGTCATGGCATCCTGCTGAGGCACATCATTGACGGTGGTACGCACATCGATGCGCCTCCACGACTGCACAATAGGCAGGACCAACCTGAATCCGGGCTCAAGCATACCTACATACTTGCCGAACGTGAATACAACTCCCCGCTCATACTGCTTGACGATCTTTATCGATGCCAAGAAGACGACGATGATCAGATAGATAATCCATGCGAACGCCATCACGCACCACCCCTTGACCCGCCCGTGTAGGACTTGATGATGTCGAGCGGAATGAAGAAATACACATTGTTCGTGTCGTCCGAGGCGATCTCGCTGAGCGACTGGAGCGTACGCAGATGCAAGGCGCCTTCAGTCTTTCCGATCAGCGCGGCGGCCTCAGCGATCCTTGCGGACGCGTCAGCATCACCTTCGCTGCGGATCACCACGGCGCGACGCAGGCGCTCAGCCTCAGCCGCCTTCGCCATGACTCGCTTCATGTCCTCAGGAAGCTCGATGTGC
>JBDRLR010000079.1:0-2392 GCA_043812855.1 Nanobdellota archaeon
ATGAAATATCTTGCACTAAGCATCATCCTCGTCCTTGCAATAACTGCCCTTGCGGCCTGCCAGAAGCAGGCACCAACCACACCACCCGACGACACGGCGGACGACACCATGGCCGCCCAGCCCGACACAGCCACAGGATCAGCCGACATCGGAGCAGACCTCAACCAAACCGCGGCGCTGACCGACGACGAGGCGACCGACACCGAGTTCTCAGACGCGGAAGACACCTTCTCAGACTGGTAGACCGTGAAACTCGTCATCGTCAAAGCGGCGCACATCGACGACTGCGGCTTCTCGTACTGCAAAATCGGCGGCAAATCCGCCACGTACGAAGGGCAACCCTACTACGAGATCAATGAAAGACAAGCGCAGGACTTCATCGCCAAGAACAAGCTCATACCGCGCGGAGGAGACCTCTTCGACGAATTCGGAGACATCTGCGCCCGCATCATCAAGTGATTAACTTTAAATAGTCCAGATGCGGGACAAGCACATGGAGGACGAGCACCCTAAGACCGCGGCACGCAAGACCCTCATCGGCATCTTCATCATCATCGTGCTGTGCAGCATCTTCTACCTGACCCTTCTCACCAGCTCGACGATGCAGAACGTCATGCTCTCCTTCCTGCCCGCATTGCTCTACCTGATCATCATCATCTATGTCGTCGAGACCCACCTCGGGCACCTGCACTGGGTCTTCTACGGAATCCCCTTTCTGCTCACGACCATCATCTTCTCGATCTACAAGGCCCTCGGCCTGCTTCCATCGGCCGACATCCTGCAGCTTGGCGCCATGAACATCCTCGCCAGCCTGGCGTTCGGATTCGTCGTCAACTTCGTGGGGATGACACGACCACCCATATCCGAGACTGAAAGCGAACCAGAAGACATCACGGCAGACAACCTCGTGCGCTACCTCTCCGTCCTCGAAGACAAGTGCAAGGCACTCAACTCCGTGTACGGCCGCGTCTACAAGGCACGCAGCGGAGGATCGCCGCAGATGCGCGAACCCGTCCGATTCACGCCGGAACTCTACAACCGCATCTCCTTCCTTGTGCAGAACTTCACGGACGAGAACAAGAACGAGCTGCTCAGCCTCGTCGACGAGATACTCAAGAAGCTCTACCTGCTCTACAACACAGAGAAAAGCGTCTTCGGCGACCTTCAGCTCAAATACCTGATGCGCAACGAGGACGGAACGAGCAGGGTCGTCGACGTGCTCATCATGAACGATCTCGACCCCGTCCAGCAATACGTCGAGAACGCCGTCGACATCGCAAGCCGCGCCAAAGTGTTCCTCGAGCGGGACCTGAAGGCCAAAGGCAGCAAGAAATTCGTCAAGAACCTCGAGAAATGAAGAAGAACCACATCGTTCTCATCATAGCGGCGGCGATCCTCATCGCTCTCAATCCACTGACCATCCTGCTGATGTGGCTTTCAGACATCGCAGAACCATCGCAAAGCCAATATGACTTCTGCTCCTCAGCCTACCAGCTCCATCTCTCAAATCCCAGTGAAGACGGCATCGATGGCTGCCCGCCGGCCAAGTGCGAAATCCGACGTAACGGATGCAGATTCTGCGCCGTAGTGCAAGAACCCTATTGCTACCCTCGCCTCTCATTCTGGCAAAGAATGCTCATGAGATGGAGATGATCAGCACGCGAAACGATACAGGCTCTGCGTCACCTTGCGGAAGCACAGATTCTCCTGCACGATGGGCTCAGACTGATAGATGTACAGCGGCTTCTGATACCTCTTGAGCAGATCAGCCTGATCACGCATGAGGCCGTTTCGGAACATCCACCACTCCTGGAACGTCCAGCGGTTCAACTGCGATCGCTCAGACGCGATGATCCTGCGACCACTGTAGCCAAGCACCCAAGGCACGTCCGCATCAACAGGTACCAAGATATGCGCGCCCGGCTCCGTGAGGACCGCAATCGAGGCGATCGAGTCGAGCTTCTCCTGAGAGACCGCAGGCTCCACCCGCAACGCCAACGCGAACACGAGCACCAGCGAAGCCGCGATGATCGCCACGCTCACCAGCACATCCAGGGCTGAATGCGCCGACGTGATGTTCTTGATGCAGGCCGCGGCCGCGATGATGATCGCGATATCCAGCAAGAGAAGGTGCGCCGACGTGATATGGAGGACCAACGGGACCACCGAGACGAAGGCCAAGAGAAGAAGCGTAGCCTTGCGCAGCGTAGATATCTCCTTGACGAACGTGACGGCCGCGAAAGGTATCAATAGGAGGGCAAACGACAGAGAACGCCACGACAAGGACCACTCCACGAAATTCCAGTCGCCAAAGCGCAAAAGCGGCTCGATGACGACCGGAAACCGGGACCAATAGAGAGCGACCGCGCCTATCACGAGAGCCAGCAACAAG
>JBDRLR010000080.1:0-8768 GCA_043812855.1 Nanobdellota archaeon
ACCGGATTCTTCGGCGCAGGCCTGACCATGGACGATCGAAACATCGTCATCGGAGAACTCAACGGCATCAGCGGCGGAACCGCCGGCGGCGCAGCATACCTCTACGACGCCACCACCTACGCACTCATCACCACCATCCCCTACCCGCAACCCCAACAGGACGGCAAGTTCGGCGACGCCATCACCCTGACCGACGACCACATCTACATCAGCGCGCCCTGGCAGGACGTCGGCGGAATCGCGGACACCGGCACGATCTACGTGTTCGACCGCACCGGAATCTACCTTGGCGCCATCCAGAACCCTGATCCCCATCCCGGAACGCCCACCAGCGGCGGAGACGCATTCGGCGCCGCGCTGAAGACCTGGGGAGAAGACATCATCGTCGGCACGCCCTACGCAGACCACGACGGCAAACTCGACGCTGGACGCATCTACCTCATCGAGGGCTACGGGAGCGCGGACACGACACCACCCAACATCACAGACGTGACGATCACGACCCGTACCACCAGCAGCTTTGGCGTCGGATGGATGACCGACGAACCCGCGACCACCGTGCTACGCTACGCCAAACCAGGGACCGCATGGCAGACCATCACCGACAACACCCTGACCATGTCGCACTACGCGCTCGTCAACGGACTGCCAAGCGGCACCACGTACGACTACATCGTCAGCAGCACGGACGCAGCGAACAACACAGCGACCAGCACAACGATGACCACCTCCACCCTGAGCCCAACCACACGGAGCGGCGGAAAGCCGATCGCCAACTTCGCAGGCATGGCAGGCGCCGCCACCGGAGCAGACCCCCTGGCATCCTTTAGCGTCGCAGCCATGGTGACCCTCGCCATCACGCTCATGCTCCATATGCGACGACAGAGAAGATGAAGTACGACGAAGCATACGCCTCCGTGCGGCCATGGTACCTTCTGTTCCTACGCCTATCCATCGCAGGACTGCTCGGATACATCCTTGGCGGACTCGGATTCCTGGGAGGAGATACGCCAAGAGCAATCGGAGGAACCATCAGCCTCATTGGACTGCTCCTCGTATCCCACGCCATCCCCGCATGGGTGATCATCATGGACATCATCTACGCCAAGAGCAGAATGATCAGATTGGGATTACTGACGCCCCCAACACGAGGCATCATCGCAGCCACGAAACTCATCATCCTCAACGTTGTCGCAGCAGTACTACTCATCCTCGGATACTGGATGCTCACGCACATGAACATACCCGGAAACTAGAACACCGACGAGACAACCGAAGACCTTATAAACATTCTAGCCAACCCGTCGTCGGAGGATTTGCGGCCTTCGACGGAGGAAAGCCATGGGTATGCCGAGCGGACCAGTCTTCGTGATCCCGACGTACCGCCTGCGGGACGTCAACGATACTGTCAAGGCCTACGACGAGAATTTCACGCGGAACGGCCAACCGCTGGACATCGTCATCTTCGACGACTCAAGCATCGCCAACCACGACACCTACTTCTCCCTTCTTGAAGCAACGACCACCCACCGAGACGTGTGGTACGTGGGACCCCACGAGAAAGGCAAATTCACCGACTTCCTGCTCGGAAAACTGCGCAACCGAAAACACGAAGGACTCGTCAACAACCTCTTCCGCCCAAGCTACGGCGGCAACCGCAACTACACCCTCATCTACACCCTCGGACGGCTCATGATCAGCAGCGACGACGACATGCGCCCAGAAGGACTCATCGCCCACGGAAACGAAAGCCTCCTCGAACAGGAAGTCGCACGAGGCATACTCAGCGCACCCGACGGGGACGGATGCACCGTCGTCCAATATGACTTCATCCAAGCCATGATGGAAGTCCTCGGCAAGAAAGTCCGCGAGGCCCCTAAGCACTACGCGCGAGGACGCATGATCCGCGACAGCGCCATGACGCTTGAGACCAACACGACGACCGGCTACACCGACCACAACACTCTGGTACTCGAAGAGGGCCCGATACGTCCCGGCGCCACCATCAAGGCAGCACAGACGTTTCGCACCGGCACCGCGGACTTCGACGCCATCGACTTCGCAGAGATGTTCCTCCGCGAAGACCGCCAACTCAACCCCCTCGACCTGAGCAAAGTATACGTCCTGCAGAACTTCCGACCCGCCCTCACCGACCTGAACTGGCGCATGGACTGCGGCGTCGCCGGATACGACAACCGCCACGGACTGCCCCCCTTCTTCCCCACACGCCTGCGCTTTGAAGACTACGTCTACCGCCTGTGGATGCAACGCCACGACCTGGCCAGCGCGCACGTCAACGCCGTGCAACGACACCTGAAGAACAGCTACATGCGCGAACCGCTGGCAAGCGACATCCTCAACGAAGAGATCACGACCATGCTCAAGCACAGGATCAAGGACAGCGTCACGCGAATCGGCGACTTCACAATCGACTTTGCCTACGACGGCGAAGTCACCCGCGCAGACACCGACGCCATGCTCGAGCGCGCATCAGACCTGCATACACGCGTCATGGAAGCCTCAGTCAGGGCGACCGGCGAGCGACAGACCGCGCTCCTGCAATTCGCCGACAATGTACAACGATACTTCTACGGATTCGAACACGACTTCTTCCTCGAGAACGTCAGCCGCCTTGTCGACGACGAAATACACACGATCAAGTCCACGATGAGCATCTGGGAAGACATCCTGCAGATCTGCTACCACCGCAAAGACATCAAGCCGCTACCCATGCGCCGCGTCAAGAACAAGAGGAAATAAGATGAAGATCCTCCACGTCGCACCACCCTTCCTTCCCGTGGACGACACCGCAGGATACGGAGGCATCGAGCGCGTCATCATATCCCTTGCCGCCAAACAAGATACGCACACCGTGCACCTTGCGGCGCCCGTCGGATCACGACTCAAGAACTCGATCATCCACACCACCGTCACGCCGCCAGGATTCTTCCAGACAAAAGAACGCATGGACTACCTGGCGCTTCGGCACGCAAGCGCCGTGCTCGACATCGCGCACATGCTCAGGCCAGACGTCGTGCACCTGCACGACGACTACCTGCTGCCCTTCGCGCACCACCTACGCGCGCCAAGCGTGCTCACCCTGCACTCGCCGCGCGAGGACTTCTTTGGGCGGCTCGAACCCGCTGAGCAGAGCGGATGCCACATCGTGGCCATCAGCAAACGGCAACAACAGATCTACGAAGACGCAGGCTTCTGGGTCGACGAGGTCATCTACCACGGCGTGGACACCGACCACTTCGTGCCCAGCCCGGACGCCCCTGAGCACTACCTCCTTAGCCTCGGCGCCATCCGCCCCGAGAAGGGACAGGACATCGCCATCGAGATCAGAGCAGAGCTCGAGAAGAGCAAAGTGCACCTCGACCTGATCATCGCAGGAAACATCGCCGACCAGACTTACTTCGACACCGCAATCAGTCCGCACATCAACGTCGACATCTCATCGCACACCGACAAGATGGCCGCGTACCGAGAACACCGAGGCATCACCCCCCGCGTCTTCTACGCAGGCGAAGTCAACGATACGCAAAAGATCCCCCTCTTCCAACACGCACAGGCATTCCTGATGCCCGTACGATGGGAAGAGCCCTACGGATTGGTGGTCGCCGAAGCGATGAGCTGCGGGACGCCCGTGCTGGCAAGCGCCCTAGGCAGCCTGCCCGAGATCGTCAGCGCAGAGAGCGGAAGGATCGTGTTCCTTAAAAGCTGGACCGACGGACTGCTCGAGACGCTGGCACTCCCCCGCGAAGGCGTGCGACGCTACGCCGAGACGCACATGAGCACGACGCGCATGGCCGCGGAGTACGAAGCAGCGTACCGACTCGTCGCGAGAAAATAAGAAGGAAAGAAAAAGAAATCAGCCCAGCTTGATCTTGTCCTTGGACGACGATGAGAAACAATGGAGAAAGCCAGACAATAGCGTTCTTTTCCATATAGTCATCCTCCTCTATTCTTTTCTATATTGTTATTATTATTTATTTTCTATATAGTCACTAGATATTGATATCCATATAGTAAATATATCATCTCCTCACCACCCCCACCACAACCTATATAAAGAGCCAATGACTCCTTGCGTCATTGCGAAAGAGAAAACGAATACCCATATGTTTTCTTGCAGACACAGACAATGGGAAGACAGATAGCACCCAGCATGAGGGAAAAGAAACGCTACCTCGTGTACGAAATCATAAGCGAGAGGCCACTCAAAGACCCCACCGCAGCAATCATGAGGCATATCTCCAGCACACTCGGCCTCTTCGATAGCGCCGCGGCAGGAGTCCTACCCGTCAAATACGACAAGAAGCGAGGGATTATACGGATGAACCACAAATACATGGACAAAGTCAAATGCAGCCTGATGCTGATGAACCAGCTCGACGGCGAAGACATCACCATCCAGACACTCGGCGTGTCCGGAATGATCAAGAAAGCCGAACTCAAATACATAGCAAGCTAGGGGTGTGAGAAATGCAACCAGTACAACATCAAATGATGGGATATGACCGAGCGATCACCATGTTCTCTCCTGACGGACGACTCCTTCAGGTCGAGTACGCAAAGAAGACCGTACGATTGGGAAACGCAGCCATAGGCATGGTCTGCAAAGACGGCGTCCTGCTGGTGGCGGACAAACGCATCGTGGACAAGCTCGTCGTGCCCGAAGCCGTCGAGAAGATCTTCCAGATCGACGACCACATCATGGCGACCGCGGCAGGCATCCTTAGCGACGCACGCGTCCTCGTGGAGCGCGCACAGCTCAAAGCGCAGCAATACCAAGTCACCTACGACTCGCCCGTCGACACCCTGAGCATCGTCAAGGACCTGTGCAACCTCAAGCAGATCTGCACGCAAAGCGGCGGACTGCGACCTTTCGGAGTGAGCCTACTCATCGCAGGCATCGACGAAGACGGCGTCAAGCTCTTCGAGACCGACCCGACCGGCATCTACAACCAGTTCAAGGCCACAAGCATCGGCGAAGGCGAGACGGCGATCGACGAGATCCTGCACAAGGAGTACAGGGACACCCTGACGATCGAGCAAGGACTGGCACTCGCCATCAAAGCGCTCAAAGCGGCCATCGACACCAAGCTGACGGCGGAACGCGTCGACGCCGCCTACATCAAGGAAGGCGAGAACAAGATGGAGAAAGTCTCAAAAGACAAGATACGACAACTGCTCAAATGAAAGGAAACATACCGCAGACGTTCGACGGCGAGCGCGCCCACTTCAACGTCGCAAGGATAAAGAAATCAGGAGAGACGTTCGAAGTCGTCGTGGACCCCGACGCAGCCGTCAAGTTCCGCGAGACGAAGCAGCTGGAAGTGCGTGAAGTGCTCAAGAGCGAACACATCTTCGTGAACGCGAGCAAAGGCGAGATGCCAAGCGCCGACGAGCTGCAGAAAGCATTCCACACCGCCGACGAGCTCAAAGTGGCGGAGATCATCATCCGAGAAGGAGAGATCCAACTCACCGCGGAGCATCGACAGAAGGTACGCGAAGAGAAGATGAAGAAGATCATCCAACTCATCCACATCAACGCCATCGACCCCAAGACGAACACACCCCACCCTGAGACACGCATACGCAACGCATTCGCCGAAGCGAAGATACACATCGACGAATTCCGACGCGCAGAGGACCAGATCAGCGACATCATCAAGAAACTACAACCGATCATCCCGATCCGGTTCGAGACAAAGACCATCGATATCCAGATACCCGCGAACTACGCGGCGAAAATGTACCAAACCGTAACATCCTACGGAAAGATAAAGGATGAACAATGGCTCAACGACGGATCATGGCACGTAATCGTAACGATCCCCGCCGGCTTGCAGAACGAATTCTTCGATGAACTCAACGGCAAGACGCACGGAAGCGTCCAGATCAATCTCGAAGCAAAAAAATAGGAGTGATACCACATGGGACTTCAAGCACAAGAAAAAGAAATAGTCGTGCCGGGACAGATCCTTGCCGACGGCATGGACTATCTGCCCAGCCACGGCACATACCGACAAGGCGACAACATCATCGCCTGCCGGCTAGGACTGCTCGTCATCGACGGCAAAGTACTCAAGACAATACCGCTAGCAGGCAGATACCTGCCCAAGCGAAACGACATCATCGTCGGCAGGGTCATCGACATCATGCTGAGCGGATGGAGGATAGAGACCAACAGCCCCTACTCAGCCATGCTCAACGTGAAGGACGCGACGTTCGAGTTCATCGGCAAACAAGCCGACCTGTCACGCTACTTCGCCCTCGACGACTACGTCGTCTCGAAGATCGTGAACGTCACGACCCAGAACCTCGTCGACCTGACCTGCAAAGGACCGGGACTTCGCAAGCTGAAGGGCGGACGCATCATCGAGGTCAATACGCACAAGGTGCCGCGCATCATCGGCAAGAAAGGCAGCATGGTCAGCATGATCAAGAACGCCACCAACTGCAAGATCACCGTCGGACAGAACGGCAAGATCTGGCTGAGCGGCGATCCCGACCAAGAGATGATCGCCATCACGGCGATCAAGAAGATCGAGGCCGAAAGCCACCGACCAGGACTGACCGAGCGCATCCAGAGATTCCTGAGCGAGGCGACCGGCAAAGACGTCTCACAGATGCAGAATGATCGGCCCGAGAACGGCGAAGAAGGATCAGAGCACGACAACCAAGAATAGGTGAATCACATGACATACAAGAAAAGAAAAGACGGACGGGCCCTCGACGAAACAAGGCCCATCACCGCCAAGGCAGGAGTCATCAAGAAGGCAGACGGCAGCGCGTATTTCCAGATCGGAAACACGTCCGCCTACGCCGCAGTGTACGGACCGCGGGAACTGCACCCCAGATTCATGCAGAACCCTAAACGAGGCATCCTGCGCTGCAACTACAACATGATGCCCTTCAGCGGCATGGGAGAGCGGGTGCGACCCGGACCCAACAGGCGATCCAAAGAGATCTCCATGGTCACGCAATACGCGCTGCAATCCATCGTGAACCTCGACGACTTCCCGAACTCAGTCGTCGACGTGTACATCGAACTCCCGCAGACTGACGCGGGCAGCCGATGCGCAGGCATCTGCGCCGCGAGCATAGCCCTTGCCGACGCAGGCATCATCATGAAAGACATGGTGGCCGCCGTATCCGTAGGAATGGTCGACAAGACGCTCCTCGTCGACCTCGACTACGCAGAAGAGGCCAACGAAGACGGAGACGTCGCCGACATCCCCATCGCGATGGTACCGAGCACAGGCGAGATCACGCTGCTGCAGATGGACGGAAAGATCAGCAAAGAAGAGCTCCTCAAAGCGATCGGCATGGCGCGAGGCGCCATCGAGAAGATCGCAGGCATACAACGCCAAGCGCTCAAAGAAAAGTACAACGGTGAATAACCATGAACGAAGAACAAAAAGAACACATCTCAAACGCCATCAAGGCAGGATACCGCCTCGACGGACGCAAACTCGACCAATTCAGAGAGATCACGATCGAGACGAACTGCATCAGCACCGCTGAAGGAAGCGCGCGCGTAAAGGCAGGAGAGACTGAAGTCATCGCGGGCGTAAAGCTTAGCGTCGGCAACCCATTCTCCGACCGACCCGACGAAGGCGTGCTTATGGTCGGCGCAGAACTGCTCCCCCTGTCGAACCCTGAATTCGAGAGCGGACCGCCCAGCGTGGAAAGCATCGAAGTCGCACGGGTCATCGACCGCGGCATCCGCGAAGGAAAGGCGATGAACACCAAGAAACTGTGCATCGAGAAAGGCGAGAAGGTATGGATCGTGCAAGCAGACATCTGCCCCATCAACACCGACGGCAACCTCATCGACATCGGGGCTTTGGCCGTGCTCGCGGCGCTCCGCACCACAGTCTTCCCCGAATACAAGGACGGCGTCATCGACTACAAGACGCCGACGAAGAAGAAGCTGGAGCTACTCTCTGAACCCATCACGGTGACCGTCCTTAAGATCGGCGACAACTTCGTCATCGACCCCACGGACGAGGAGACACAAGCGCTGGACTCCCGATTGACCGCGGCATTCCTCGCCGACGGAACACTGTGCGCAATGCAGAAAGGAGGCGAGATGGCCCTGACGATCGAAGACATCGAGACGATGCTCAACCTCGCCGAAGAGAAGAGCCGCGAACTGCGCGGCATCCTCGGGTGAACCCCATGGCAAAGAAAGAAGAAGAGATCAGGCACACCAAATACGAAAAGGCACGCCTCATCGGGAGCAGAGCGCTGCAGATCAGCATGGGCGCGCCCTTCAAGGTGCAACTGACCAAGAAGAAGCTCGAAGAGATAAGCTACAACCCCATCGAGATCGCCAAGATCGAGTACGAGAAAGGCGTGCTGCCGATCGCCGTGCGACGAATCCTGCCACCCGACAAGCGGACGCCCTGATTCCTTTTATCGTTTGCGGGCTTGACCCGCATCCTCTTCCTATGCACCGCATCCTCATCTTCGGAGACAGCATCGCTTATGGCCGCGGAGACCCCGACGGCCTGGGATGGACCGGACGGCTCGCCCAGACGTTTCGCGCCAAAGGATTCTGGAACGACATCTACACCCTCGGCATCCCAGGGAACACGAGCACAGACGTGCTTGCGCGCATCGAGCACGAATGCAAGGCACGCAGCGCCAAGCGCGCAGAAGACGACCGCAACACCATCCTGATCGCCGTCGGCAACAACGACACCAAAATCCTCACCGGAGAGAAGCAGACATGCGTATCAGCCGAGGACTTC
>JBDRLR010000081.1:0-4615 GCA_043812855.1 Nanobdellota archaeon
GAACATACCTGGGCACCAAGCAAGCACGCAAATGAGCCTTAATCTTATATATCAGTCGTCTCTGCTTCGTCATTGAAGAACCTCCAAACAGGTTCTTCCCCATCCCTAACCGGATGGGTATTTCTTACTTTCTACTTACCCGCAGCTTGCATAATGTCGTTTTGGCTGCTGCCGCCGCCTGGGCGAGAACCATAATGGTCTTCTTGAAGTCGACAAGGGGTTGGGTCGTGACAACGATCTTTAGGAAAGCCCTGCTTTCCTTATGCCGAAAATCTTCGATTTTCGAGCACCCCGGAAACGCTTGCGTTTCCCGTGCCCCCTACGGGGAATGTCGACCAACCAGCCCCACGAGCATTCGAGCGTGGCGGCGACCAAGCGAAACATATTTATGCGGGTGTTCTGATGGATCGTCATGGCATCCATTCCGTCCGTGGTCTATATGCTGATCGGCGCGGTCATGGTGGGCGTGAGCCTCTGGGTCCAGGACAAGACGGCAGGCAAGTCCAATCTGGTCATCTTCGTCGTCATTGGCGCCATCTTCTTCCTGGTCGGCATCGTGAAGATGATATTTGGTTTCATGGGCCAATCAAAGAAGAGAAAGGCTCCCCAGGCATCGGTCCGACCTCAGCAATCCCCGCTGCAGGCTCCACCGCAGGCAGGCTCCCAGACGGCCCCGCAGAAGGCGCAGGCAAGGCCTCCTCCGCCCCAAGTGACCTGTCCGCATTGCGGCAAGAAGCAGTTCTACGTCTCCAAGTTCTGCAGCTACTGCCACAGGCAGCTGCATCGTTGATTCTGGAGTGGGCGGAAGACGAGTAGAGGTCCGGCTGTCGCTGCCCTGCTCACGCACTCTTCTGATGTGAGCGAGCGACATTCCCCGAGAGGGACGTCCCCCTTGTCGCTTTGCTTCTCGCCTGGATCACACTCGCCCGTAAGGGAAGCAACAGCGGCGGTTCAGGTGTCGAATCTTTCGGAAACTTTATTAAATGCCGTTCGCAGAAAGGATGCATGGACGCCTTGGAGTGCATTCGGGCCCGAAGGAGCATCAAGAAGTTCTTGACTAAGCCGGTGGAGTTCGAGAAGATCACCTTGATCCTGGAGGCGGGCCATCACGCGCCTTCGGCGGGCAACTTGCAGAATTGGCGGTTCGTCGTGGTGACGGACAAGAACATGATCCGCGCCCTTCCTCCTGCCTGTCTCAATCAGACGTCGGTCATCGCTCCGATAGTGATCATCGTCTGTGCGCAGAATGATTCCATCGAGAAGGAGTATGGTCTTCGGGGTTCTCGTCTGTACTCTATCCAGAATTGCGCTGCGGCGATCGAGAATATGATGCTTGCGGCGTGTTCTTTGGGTCTTGGCATGAACTGGATCGGGGCGTTCGATGAGAACAAGATCGGCGCGATGTTCGGCATCCCTGATGAGGCCAGGGCGCAGGCCATCCTGCCGTTGGGATATCCGAGCGAGCCTCCTCCGCCAAAAGCCCTTCGGGACATCGCGGACGTGGTGTATTTCAACCAGTTTGGCCTGAAGATAAAGAATGTGCAGCAGATGATGCGTGACTATGCCGATGAGATCGAGCGTACCACGGCTGAGGCCAAGGAGGTCGTCGATCAGGGTTCGCGTCGTCTCCAGGATCATCTCAAGCGCATACGTAGCGGTGTCAAGGACGTGGTGGATAAGCGTTCTGCGCGTCGCAAGTGAGATACTGTATCCGCAGATTCAGGTTTCCGTCCTTAAGTGCGAGCATTCTCTTGTTTTGCCGCCAGGTGACAAGGGGGCTGTCCCTGACTGGGAGATGTCACCCATCGAATTGAGGAGATACATGCGAGCTGGGCGGAAACCTGGATGCGATGATATGTTCTCCACATCCACATGAGTCCTAAGCTTTTTATAGGCTCGGTGAGTCTGTGCCGCAATGGATGTCTATTTCCCGCATGATCAGCCTCGTTCGGTGCAGGATCGCCTGATGCAAGACGTCTATGATGCCATCAGCAAGGGGAAGGACTTGCTTGCCCATGCCCCGACAGGTCTTGGCAAGACGGCGGCCACCCTCGCGCCGGCGGTCACGGTGGCGCTGCAGAAGAAGAAGAAAGTCCTCTTCCTGACGGGCAGGCATACCCAGCACGCCATCGCGATGCGAACGCTCGCGGACATCAAGCGCAGGCATAGCCTGCAGTTCTCCTACATCGACCTGATCGGCAAGAAGTGGATGTGCCTGCAGCCCAACGTGCGCACGCTCTACAGCAATGAGTTCACGGAATATTGTCGGCTCTTGCGCGAGCAGCAGCAGTGTGTCTTCTATGAGAATCTCAAGAAGGGCGACGTCCTCTCGCCCAAGGCTGAGATGGCGCTCAAGCGGATCAAGGAATCCGAGCCTTCGACCGAGCAGACCGTGCGTATCGGCCAGGACTGCCAGGTGTGCCCCTACGAGCTTGCTATGCAGGGCGCAAAGGACGCGTTGGTCATCGTGACTGACTATTACTACGCCTTCCATCCAAGGATCAGGGAGTCATTCCTCAAGCGTGCGGGCGTCGAGCTCTCCGACCTCATCATCATCGTCGATGAGGGCCACAATCTGCCGGATCGCGTCAAGGATTTGGCGTCCAGCAGGATCACGTCCGCCATCATCGGCCGCGCCATCAAAGAGGCGGAGAAGTTCGGCTATCATGATGAGAAGGACATCCTCGTCAAGCTCGCCGATGTCTTGGTGGAGTACGCCAAGGATTGCCCTGAGGAGATGTACGTCACCAAGGAGCGCTTCACCGACGATGTCAATGAACTGGTGGGTATCGATGGTTTCACCTCTCGTCTGCTGGAGGCGGGCGATGCCATCCGGCAGGTGCAGCGCAATTCGTATCTTGGCGTCATCGGCGCATTCTTGGAGGAGTGGGTCGATGACTCGACGGGATATGCAAGGCTCTTCTCCAAGCAGCAGTTGGCGCGCGAGACGGTCTTGATGCTCAGCAAGCGGTGCTTGGATCCCAGCGTCATCACAAGAGATGTTATCGATAAGGCATTCTCGACGATCATCATGTCGGGTACGCTCACGCCGACGCAGATGTACGCGGAGGTGCTCGGTTTCGATGAGCCTGAGCAGAGGGAGTATCTGAGTCCCTTCCCGAAGAAGAACAGGCTCAACCTCATCATTCCCAAGACGTCGACGAAGTTCGCCCTCAGGTCCGAGGGGCAGTACGTGGAGATCGCGAAGATCGTCAGCGCCATCGTCGACCGTGTTCCAGGCAACAGCGCAGTCTTCTTCCCAAGTTACGCATTGCGTGACCGGGTCGCAAAGCACATCGTGACGAAGCGTACCGTCTTCACGGAGCATCAGCAGATGGACAAGACGGAGAAGAATGATTTCGTGGAGCGCTTCAAGGGGTATGCCAAGACGGGAGCCACGTTGCTTGGTGTCATCTCGGGGAATTTCGGCGAGGGCATCGATCTTCCGGGTGATTATCTCAAGGCAGTCATCGTCGTGGGCTTGCCGTTGCAGAAGCCTGATCTTGAGTCGCAGGCGCTCATCAAGTATTATGATCATAAGTTCCAGAAGGGCTGGGAGTATGGCTATGTGCTTCCTGCCTTCTCAAAGACGCTGCAATCGGCTGGCAGGTGTATCCGCAGCGAGGATGACAGAGGGGTCATCGTCTTTCTGGACGAGCGCTATACCTGGCCGAATTACTACAAGTATTTCCCGGAGAGTTGGCAGATGCACATCAGTCTCCTGTATGAGAAGATGGTCGAGTCGTTCTTCGATCCTAGCGCTTCTTGAGGAGTTTCTTCTCGGTCTTCTCGATGGTCCGCTCTTCCTTGATGATTTCCGACTCCTTGCGTACGACGACGTCGAGGATCTGGTTGATTCGTCCGTCCATCTCGACGAGTTGCCGCTCCACACGTGCAAGCCGGTACAGTGAGTACAGGATGAGCACGATGCCAAAGAGAAGGAAGAAGTACATCACCAGGAATGTCTCTTCGGTGAACATAGACCATTCTCCGCAGGCAGGATTTATAAATGTTTTCTTCTCTGCGGCTCTGTCCTAAAACTCCTTTGCCACCCTGTTGCGAACCTCTTCATCATGCACAGGTATACTGACAAGGGGGTTGCCACCTGCGGGGAATGTCAGCATATATGATGGAAATTGCAGGTGAGCTTGGTGGCCAAGGTCGAGCGTAGCGAGATTTAGGACGGAGCCCTTCTCTGCCTTCGAGACCTTTGGCTTCTTGCGCGTGCGATGAGGATCATGAGGGCTCCGAGCAGGGCTGAGAGCAGGATGAGCGGCCACCAATGGTCCGGTGCGGGCTTGTCTGATTCGTCGATGGTGATGTCCTGCTCCGCTTCCAGCGTGAGTTTGTTGTTGTAGTACACTCTGCCGCGTATCTGGTAGTTTCCTGGTTCTTGGATGTTGAGGATGGTTTCGAGCGGCACCACTTCGTTGGGCTGGACTTGCAGGGGTATGCTTTCGACGAGCTGGATGACCTTGCCGTCCCGCAGGATCTCTCCTTTGAATTGGGCGTCGACCGTGCGTCCTCCGGTGTTCTTGAAGATGGTCTGCACAGGCATGAATTCGCCTTGCCCGCCTGACTCCTGCGCAGCGAGGTCGATGAGCTCGCCGCTGTC
>JBDRLR010000082.1:0-2384 GCA_043812855.1 Nanobdellota archaeon
CATGACTCGTCGTCTCTGACCGTCGCGGCCCAGCTCGCGGACTTGCTCGGGTGCGAGGTATCCCAAGTCCCTGGTCGTGCCGACGAATTGTTCGCCAAGTGGAAGAAGGTGCAGAAGTTCATCAAGAAGAAGGAAGCTGTGCCTGGCGATCTTCGCACGCTTTCCTCGACGGATGAGTTCGATGGTGACGTGGTCCTTGAGGTCGCCAGGCGCCTGAGCACGCAGCCCGAGCATGTGGTCAAGACGATCCAGCGCTTCCTTTCTGAGATGCGTTGAGGTTATCTGCCGACGCCGCGCTCGGCTTTCATCTTGGAGATTCCTGCTTTGATGTGCGTCTCCACTTCTTGGAGTGTCGGCATATCATGCGGGGTGAGCGTGTACGATGCGTGCGAGAATTCAGGGACGTCGTCAACGACCGCGTTCTGCTCGATCCTGCCTTCTCGCTCGATCGGTCCTTGGTAGCGGAACAGTCGGGGTCCGTCTTGCTTGATCTGCGTGTTGACGCGCGCTTCCCATTGTTCCACGAAGTCGTGGTCTGCGTTGGGAGCGAGGATGGAATATTCATCGCCTCCGTACCGGTAGGCTGTGTCATCGGATCGCTGCAGTGTCAGTTCGACCAGGCGCGCCATGCTGACGAGATAGGCGCTTCCGTATGCATACCCGTATTTGTCGTTGCGCTGTGTCTTGAATCGGTCGCAGTCGATGCCTATGATGGTGTACTTCAGCGCGATGTCGGCATCGGGCTTGTTGTTGATGATCGCGTACCTGACCCGCTCCAGGGCATTGATAGCGCTCGTATAGTCTTCTTTGAATGCGCGGAAATTGCCAAGGCCGGTCAGTTCATCGCGTGTGGCGAGCTCTTCGAGCCGGCTTGTCCTGCGGTCCGCGTTCTGCAGATCGAGGCGTAGCCGGATATTCTCTTCGATGAGGCGCTCGGCGTCTATCTGAGAAACGGGTTCGATCAGCCGCTCTCCAGGAGGGGCGCCCAGGCGCAGTTTTTGGGCGTAGAGTGGTCCCAGGTCGTGGTCGCTCATGTTTGGTGTGGAGACCCCCCTCTTTATAAATCTTTCGTCACTAGACAGTGATTACTTATTAAGGTATTTAATGGAGAGAATGGTTCCGACGTCGTGACAAAGGCGATCTACGCGTTCTCAGGAGACCCCATCACCTATGGTCATATCGATATCGTGGAGCGCGCGGCGCGCGCCTTCGAACAGGTCATCGTGGGCATCGGCGTCAATCCTGAGAAGGAGAAGAAGAACATGTACGATTTCTCGCTCGATGAGCGGACCGAGATGGCCACAAGGTCTTTGCGTCGCCTGCCCAATGTGCGCGTCACGTCGTTCGAAGGCATGCTCGTCGACTACGCCTACGAGCAAGGTGTGGACGTCGTGGTCAAGGGTGTCCGCAATGCCGCGGACGGCAACTACGAGCAGCTTCTGCACCAGGTGGGCGAGAGCCAGAAGCTGGGCATCGATACGCACATCCTCTTCGCGCGGCCGCATCTGGGCCATATCGCCTCGAGCGTCGTCAAGGCCGTCGTCAAGGAGCAGGGACGGGTCGATGAGTACGTCCCGCTCTACATCAAGCAGTGCTTGGAAGCAAAGATGCTCGGACAGTACGTCGTCGGCTTGACAGGCGAGATCGGCTCGGGCAAGTCCTATGTCACCTCAAGGTTCGTCGAGCGTGGCCGTCAGCGAGGCATCGAGGTGCATGACATCGACCTCGATGGCATCGCGCACCGGATCATCGGTGACCAGCCTGAGCCAAGGTACGTCGCGGTGCGCCGCAGCATCGCCGATGCGTTCGGCGCTCAGGCGCTTCTGCCGTCTGGCGCCGTCGACCGTCCCTGGCTGGGCGAGAAGGTGTTCGGAGATGCTGAAGCGATGCATCGTCTCAATGAGATCATGTATACTCCGCTGATGGTGCGCATGCGTAGGGAGATGAAGGGCAGGAAAGGACTGCTTCTTCTCGATGCCGCACTGATCGCCGAGTCTGATCTCGGGTATGTGTGCAACAACAACGCGGTCGTGGTCACCGTGGGGAAGGATGAGCAGATGCGACGGATCCGGACCAGAGGCTTAGCTAATACCTGCATCTTGGATGACGCCCAGATCTCCAGGAGATTGGCGAGCCAGTATACTGCCGCGGGCAAGATCGCCCGCCTTGAGGAGAGCATAGTTGAGAAGGACAACGGACGAGTCTGGACTCTGGACAATTCTCAGGAAGGCAGCGACGAGCGGATCGCGTCGGTGTTCGACGATGTTGTCAGGGAGCTGGTGCGATGAGGCAGCAGTTCTTGGAGTGGTGGTCTCGTGTCGACGCACGGGGAAACGGGGAGAACCAATTTAGGCGTGTGGTGTCTGCGTACAGCGAACCGCACC
>JBDRLR010000083.1:0-5452 GCA_043812855.1 Nanobdellota archaeon
TCTTTCAATAATTCAAAATCTGGCGGCATATTGAATAAATTACTAATTGCGAATATTTTAGAAAAAAAATCATAAATTGGTTTCAATGTTTTTGAATTTAATTGCACCGCTCTTGAGAGCATTAAAGTTTGAGGTATAACACTATGTGTTAAGGATTTCAATTCTTTCTCACATTTTTTATTAGGAAAAATAAATCTATTGTCGAGATTGTTCTCATCTCTTCTAAAAATCTCTGTTGGTTTTTGTGTTTCGTAAACTATTGCAAATTCTTTTATTATTTTTTTATTTGTATATGAAAACCCATAAACATATTTTTTATCTTCGGATATGAATGTTAGTTCAAACTCAGTAGGTTTTCCTATTTCTGTAATATATGGTGAGTACCTAATATTCGTATCTACATTATGATTCTGGGATTGTAGAACCATTTCCTTCATTAAGTTTAAACCGGAAAGTAAAGAGGTCTTTCCAGATCCATTAACTCCTACAAGTCCAGAAGTTTTTAGAATATCCAAACTATTTTTGTTAATCACAAACTTTGTTCCGGCTTTTTCTTTGGATTTTCTTTCAAAACTTAAAACTTCTTCTTTCTTGTATGAATTATAGTTTTTAATTTTGAATTCGATTATCATAGTGGGTAGTAAGTAGTATCAATATATAAATGTTTCGCTTATTGGAGTTATTTTCTTATTTTCTTATAAAAAATAGCAGCAAAATCAAAAATAACTCCTTTTTTAACATTATTTGTTATTATTTCGAGCAACAATGTTGCGAGTGAGAATGTGCGTAGCACCTGGACTCCCCCCATTTTTGCTTCTTTTTCTAAAAGAAGAATGAGATTTAGTCTAGTGAAAATTTAATTGGGTATAATCCTCGTTAATTGCCCCGAACCGATAGGCGAGAGCGCAACGTGATTGGAGTGTACGCAAGTAAACGAAGAAGTTGAAAAGTAGAAAACTACAATCTTCCTCGAATTATGGCAGTCATAAGTATAGCACCAACTAGGCCTAAGATTACGAATAGCACGCCAAGCGGCAATAATGCTCCATTTTCAACAAAGGTGGATAGAATTATACAAATAATTCCTGCTATCACAACTAAGCCAGATACTGAACTACCAACCCATTTGATAAATACTCCAATACTTGTCATGTTAAATTCTGGAATGCATATACCATATAATAAATTTCTGCTTTTCAATTGAACTTAACATCCCTCAAGCCAAGAACGCCCCCATCGACATTCCCCGATGATCGTTGACGTCAACGTTTTCTCTGTCATTGTTCGTGTTCGCCCGCAACGGCGGGAACTGGCATGTTCGCCTCAGCCATCTTCCGGCTGTGCAGAAAGAAGCCGCATTGTGGCTGCTGCCCTGCTTGCGTCACCTTCTGATGCGGTTGGTCGGCGTGCCCGTATGGCGCAACGTAAAATCAGAGATTTTCCTATGTCGAAATCCCGTTTCGACACACCCCCGCTGACGACACACTTCCGTCCGTGTTGACGCTCGCCCTTAAGGCCAGCAGCCCTTACGTTCTCCTTCCCCCCATCTTCCATAAACTTTATATAGAACCCAGCCATTCTTCACAATGGTGAATTAACTATGGTGAATGTCCAGCTACTGCATCCCCAGGAGATTGAAGTGTACTATTTGATACCGACTATCCGCAAGCATTTCACGCTCTTGCTCAAGCAACGAGGCCTCGCCCAGAAGGATGTCGCCAAGATCCTGGCCATCAGAGAGTCCACGGTGAGCCAGTATGTGCAGCACAAGCGGGGCGACCACATCACCTTCCCAAAACAAGTCATCGATGAGCTTGAGAAGTCGGTCCAGACCATCACCACGACCGCGGATTACCTCCGCGAGACCCAGCGCATCCTGCGTCTCATCAGATCGACCGATCTCATCTGTAGGATCCACAAGGCGCATGCCCAGCTTCCTCCCTGCTGCAACGGGTCCGACAAACCATGCACGGTGGAGCTTTCATGGAACTGACCATAAACCGGGAGATCTACGACCACAGCGACGAGGGAACCTCACGTTTCGTCGCCAAGGAAGGTCTCACCGAGGATGTCGTCAGGATAATCTCAACGGACAAGCAGGAGCCCAAGTGGCTCCTTGACAAGCGTCTTAAGGCCCTTGCGCTCTTCCGAAAGACTCCTATGATGGATTGGGGTCCTAGCCTAAACAGCCTTGATCTTGACAGGATCGTCTATTATGTCCGCCCTGACGCGGTCAAGAACGCGGGCAGCTGGGATGACGTCCCCGTCCAGATCAAGAACACCTTTGAGCGCCTCGGCATCCCTGAGGCGGAGCGCAAATCCCTGGCAGGCGTCGGCGCCCAGTATGATTCGGAAGTAGTCTATCATAGCCTCAGAAAGGAGCTTGCTGACCAGGGCGTCATCTTCGTGGACATGGACATAGCGGTCAAGGAGCATCCCGAGCTGATGAAGAAGTATTTCATGACGAACTGTGTCCCTATCAGCGACCACAAGTTCGTGATGCTGCACGCCGCGGTGTGGAGCGGAGGGACATTCATCTACGTCCCACCGAACGTCAAGGTCACGACGCCGCTTCAGGCGTATTTCCGCATGAATGCCCGCAAGGGCGGTCAGTTCGAGCACACTCTCATCATCGCCGATGAGGGCTCCGAGGTCCAATATATCGAAGGGTGCAGCGCTCCCCAGTACAACGCCAGCTCCATCCACGCGGGATGCGTGGAGCTCTACGTGCATAAGAACGCCAAGATCAGGTACAGCAGCGTGGAGAATTGGAGCCGCAACACGTTCAATCTCAATACCAAGCGCGCCATCGTCGAGGAACAGGGCACCATCGAGTGGGTCGGGGGGAACCTTGGCAGCGGAGTCACCATGCTCTATCCGTGCAGCATCCTCAAGGGACGGGGCGCTCGCGCGGATCATCTGAGCATCGCATACGCGGGCCAGGGCCAGAATCAGGACACCGGCGCCAAAGTCATCCATCTTGCCCCTGACACGTCATCGATGGTCCGTTCCAAGAGCATCAGCAAGGACGGCGGCATCACCACGTATCGTGGGGTCGTCAAGATGAGGAAGGGAGCATTCCGGGCAAAGACGAACGTGGAGTGCGATGGGCTTCTTCTGGACGAGCATTCGGTCTCAAGGACCTTCCCCTCGATGGTCGTGGAGGAGACGGACGTCCATGTGGGCCATGAGGCGAGGGTAGGACGTATCAGCGAGGAGCTTCTCTTCTATGTCATGAGCAGGGGCATCAGCCAGGAGCGCGCGCTCAGCATGATCGTGGCTGGATTCATGGAGCCCATCGTCCGTGAGCTCCCTTTGGAATACGCTGTCGAGATGAACAAGCTCATCGAGCTTGAGATGGAGAATGCTGTGGGGTAGACACGATGACCGCCGTTTCCAAGACCGTCAGACTGCGAGCGGATGAGCTGTCTTTGAGCGCGAGCAGGCTCCATGACAATGTCAAGTATGGTCTTCAGATCAGGGGTTGGTTGACGTCAAAGGATGTGGAGGCCAAGGATCCTGACACGAACGCCGTCTCGTACCAGGTCGTCAGGTGCAAGCCTGATCCGTCGACGGTCGTCTCCTTCGACAAGGTTCCGCAGGCAATTGATGCCACGTACTGCTTGACTGCGCTTGGCGATCAGAAGGCCGCGATGCTGATAGCATCCAAGGCGACCGACGGAAGGGTCATCTACGCCCGCAAGGGGCAGGCGATCAGGGTGAGTCTGGACGCGTCGCAGAGAAAGCCCGTCGCTTTTGAGAGGATCAGCATCATCGCGCAGACTGACGCCATCCTCGATGTCATCCTTGACAGCGCGGGCCCTGGAGAGGCGCGCCATCAGGTGATCGAGATCGTGGCGGACCAGGGATCGAAGGTCACCCTCACGCATGTGGTGCGCTCGCGCGCGGACACATTCTCCTGCTGGGTCTCCGGTATCGTGCACGGTGACGCCTCGGTGATGGTCCGTCATCTGCAGATGGGCGCTTGCGACTCGAGGGTCCATGGATCCATCCGTCTCGCGGGGCGCGGCGCTCAGGGTTCGTGGCTTGCGGGGTCGCTGCTCGCGCGGTCTCATCGCTCGGACCACGCCGCGACGATCGTCCACGAGGACAAGGATACGCACAGCGACATGCGCATGCGATGTATTCTTCTTGACTCCTCCCGGCAGATCGCGCAGGGTGATATCCATATCTTGCCGGGTGCGGGCGGGTCGGCGGGTAAGCAGCGTATCGAGTCGCTCTTGCTCTCCGATGACGCCATCGTCACGCCGATTCCGAATCTGCGCATCGAGACGGACGACGTCACCTGCTCCCACGGCGCCACGGTCGGTCGTCTTGATGAGTCCGCCATGTTCTATATGATGTCTCGAGGCCTGCCGCGCCCCGCGGCGGAGCGTCTGGTGATCGAGGGGTTCTTCGCTCCGCTCGTCAACGCGCAGGATCATGATATCATGGACCGTGTGCAAGGTATCATCAAGGATACCATCTCCCGCCCGGAGGTGTCAGGATGATCGAGCCCATCTCGCGCTCGGACTTCCCCGCGTTCAAGGCGAACGGGTTCGCCTTCCTCGATAGCGCGGCGACGACGCACAAGCCGTCCGTGGTCATCGCGGCGATGAAGACGTTCTATGAGACGATCAATGCCAACGTGCATCGGGGGATGTATCGCAGCAGCGTGCGAGCGACGGAGGCGTACGAGCAGACCAGGGACGAGGCGCACCGGTTCTTCGGCGCGCCGAAGGATCATGTCGTCGTATTCACCAAGGGGACGACGGAGAGTCTGAATCTGGTCGCGAATGCGTGGGGCCTCTCCAACCTGAAGCCTGGCGATGAGATCCTGCTCACCAGGCTCGAGCATCACAGCCAGCTTCTCCCGTGGCAGAGCGTTGCCAAGTCCACGGGCGCGGTCCTTCGATTCATGCCGCTCTCTGGATTCTCCGTCTCGGCCAAGGATGCGATCGCCTCGATGACTCCGCGCACCAAGGTCATCGCCATGACGCACGTGTCAAACGCATTCGGATCCCTCATGCCGGTCAAGGAGATCTGCGCATATGCGCGCAGCAAGGGCATCGTGACCCTCATCGATGGCGCGCAGAGCGCGGGGAGCATGCCGGTCGATATCGACGATCTGGGTTGCGACTTCTTCGCGTGCTCTTCGCATAAGATGCTGGGCCCCACGGGTGTGGGCGTCCTGATGGCGCGGCGCAGTCTGCTCGAGGCCATGCCGCCGTATCAGTTCGGCGGCGAGATGATCGATGCGGTCACATTCGACTCGTGCACCTTCAATGATATCCCTTGGAAGTTCGAGGCAGGCACGCCGAACATCGCTGGCGTCATCGGGTTTGGGGCCGCGATCAGGTACATCGGCACCATCGGTCTTGAGCGGATCCAAAGGCATGATCATCTTCTGACGTCGCGCTGTCTCGAGCGTCTGCGCGCCCTGCCAGACGTG
>JBDRLR010000084.1:0-19615 GCA_043812855.1 Nanobdellota archaeon
GTCAGAGCGAGGACGACCGCAGCAGGCATTCCTCCAATCGCGGAGAGAAGACGCAGAACGACCTGAACAATCCCCTTGGTCATGCCTTCCCCCTCTTGAGCAAGAACTGCGAGCACAGGTCACCTCGCTTCTCGAACACGATCGAGTTCTCCGCAAGCAGACGCATCATGAAATCGTCGAGATCATCATAGCATTCAGGCACCACACACATGAACTGGCACGTATCCCAGAATATCCAGTCAGGATCATCACGCAACATCAAGTCGTACGAATAATCCTCGACCCAGTACACAATGCGCAGATCCACGTCCCGGTACGCCGCCAACTGTGGACCTGACGACGCGACGATCCCTGCGACATCATCATTGCCGTACACTTGCTGGATGACGTCTGGATCAGGCATGAATGTCTTATGTCCCGTCTGCACGATGAAGTAGGATGCCGCAAGGCAGAACATGACTGCGGACAGGACGCCGACGAGCGTGGTCAGGCTGATCCGCCAACGCGACATCGCATGCGCCACAAGGATGGCGACGAAAGGGATCGCCGCGAACAGATACCTCAATTCCTTATGATCTAGCGACGAGAAGAAGCTGAAATAGAGGATCGGGACCGCGGCAAGAGCGACCAACACCCAATTCTTCTGCCTCCACGCGTACACTGCGCCGACGATGAAGAGAGGATAGAGCGGATTCTCCCAGAAGAACCAACGGAGGTAGAAGGTCAGGCTGACCGGATGATAGGCACCTGACGAGCCGATCAGAGAGAACAACGATGTCATCGGCGCGAACAGGGACCCGTACGAGAACCAATTGAACAGGAAGTAAGGCGTCACCGTCACGAACGCAGTGGCACCACCGATGGGCATGCGTCGCCACCATCCCTTCCTTGAAGAGACGATGACCGCCGCCAGGAGCGGAATGAACATCAATGCGATGCGCCACCGCACCAGAAACGCGAGCGCCGCACACACTCCAGCAAACGCGTCATGCCACCACGCGTGCTTGCGCGAGAGGATGAGGATGAACGATAAGAGCATGAGCGCAGTCATGACGTTCTCCGTGAGCACCTTCGACGAGAAGAAGACTCCCATCGGGCTGAACGCCACGAAGACCGCCGCGACGGTCGCCGCTTTCTGCGTCGTCACCCTCTTCGCCAGAGTGAATGTGAGCGGGATGAGCGAGATGCTGATCAAGGCGTCGATGATCCTTCCCGCGACGAGAGGATCGAGACCCAATCTCCATATGAGACCAAGAAACGCAGGCCACGCGATCGGTCTTATGTCCTCCCACAATCCGACCTGATGATTGGAGAACAGATACTTTCCCATGCCGATGTAGACCGCTGCGTCCCAGAACGCGACGTGCGGGATGAAGAGGACGATCAGACGGACGAGGATGCCAAGAGCCAGGATGATGAAGAAGAGCCGATTATCGCCTGATTTGTTGGCCATAGATGGAGCGAGAGCATCGGAAATATATAAAGATGGTCGGAATAGCAAGGCAGGGCACATTCAGGCCATCATATTTTTAACCCGCTGCACCAACACCTATGCAAGATGTCTCATCGCTCTGCCAGAGTGGCCCAGCTGCAACTGTGGGATCAAGGACTTCGGAAGGCCCGATCCGATTTCCTGGATGGGCGGATGGACCTTGGGGACTATATCTGCATTTTCACATACCTTTGTGAACTGCAGGGACAATTCAGCGAACGAGCAGAATACCTCCGAGCTCACTACGACAAGGCAAGGATATCCTTGGAACAAGCGCTGCGATTGCTCGATCCTCCAGACAGCAGACGATATGCTTCACTACAGAAACAATATGCACAGACCATCACGGAGACGGTCGAATCACTTTGCGGAATTATATCTGAATCCATAGAAAGCATCAATAATCACTCAGGCTCTTATTGACGATCGTCGTGTTGCCTTCCGAGCCCGTCTGTTTCTCCGTAGAGATGAACTTGCTCTCCTCCAAGGACGCGATCTTGCGCTGGAAGGTCTTGTACGAAACCTTGCCGCCCTCCTTCTGGTACAGACGGAACAGATCACCGATGCGCTTGCCCGAATTGCCCTTGACGATCTGCAGGATGAACTTGAGCTCCTCCTCAAGGTCCGCCTTGTCCTTGACGGTGAACTCGTCGAGCTTTCGGATGGCACGCTCCACCTGCTCCATCGATATCTTCTTGAGCGACTTCTCCTCGGCGAGCAAGGCGGACTCCTTCATGAGAAAGAGACCTGAGCGGATATCCTTGACCTGGGCGGCCTTGCGGCAGACCGCATCGAAGGCATCCTGCTCCCAGATCCCTTCCGGGAAGGCGTAGCCCGCGCGCCCTTTGAGGATCTGCGCGGTCTCCGTATCAGTGTACTGGCGGAACTGCACCAACTCAGCCATCAGACGGCTCTTGATGCGCTCGTCGAGATTGAGACTCCAGCTCATATAGTTCGTGATGAGGAAGACCGCTTTCTTGTAGACCTCCTCAAGGATGAAGTAGAGGAAATCGAAATCCTCCGCCTTGTCGATCTCGTCGAAGACGAAGACCGCGCTCGACTTGTTGACGATGTTCGCGACGATCTTGAAGAGCTCCGTCGTCTTCTTGTTCTGCGTGAACTTGTACCCTACCTGCTCGGCGATCTCGCAGAGGACCTTGAATGTGCTGTTGGCCTTCCAGCAATTCACGTAGATGATCTCGATGGCATCCGTCTGCTCCTCCAATTCACGCAGGACGTGTTTTGTGGCCGCGGTCTTGCCGATGCCCGGCGGACCATGGATGACGAGATTTCTTCCTGACCGCTGCTGGAAGAGGGGCTTGATGCACGTGGCGAGATATTGCTGCTCGGATTCCCGGAACGGCAGGATCTTTGGCAGGAACTCATAATCGAGGGCAGCCTCGTTCTTGATGAGCGACTGGCCCGAAGGCAATATGTCATCGAACAGACTCATGGAAGTGAATAGACGACGATGGTTTAAAAAGGTTTTGTGGGGATGGCTAGTGGGTGGAATAGAAAAGAAGAAACTAATCAAACTTGATCGCTTCGTGAAATTTCACGAGCTGCCCTTTTTCTAGCCTCATCGCATCGACACCAAAGTACTCATAGCCTCCCGCGTCAGTACGACCTTTCTCTTGAAAGCCGTGAATCGAGTAAAGACGCACATGCTCACCCGGGTCAACTCTGATCGCAGACGGAATAACGAAATCCCAATCATCTACACCTAGTCTCAGGCTCGTGCGATCTTCAGTAGCCGTCAATTCATACCTTCTGACGGTCCCATCTACCTTTCGTCCTTTGTGGCAGAGGCCCTTGCCCAACTTTACATGGCCCGCATATTCCAGTCTCTGTTCCATCCTATCAAGATTGTCAGGAACAAGCTGCACTATGGCCTCCTCTGCAATATAGACCTCCAGACAGCCTCTGCTCTCCTTCCAGAAATTGGTCATGCGGTATCTGCCCGGTTCACACTGTAGGTGTTCTGTGAACAATGCGGATGGTTCACCCAACAGATCCCCTAGCTCTCTGAATGTCATCCTATCGGTATGCTCAATATCTACTCTGACATCGGCCTTCACATGACCGTCAAAACTGCGCACGTAAGCCAACGTAAACTTCTTCTTTTCCATCTCCACAACCTCCTTCTGTCGTTTTTACGACTTGTCAGTAATTACTTTCTGAGTATATTTATTTATGTCGTACCATGCTGGTCCGAAACTATTAAATACTGGTTCTGAAGCTTTCCTTCCGTGAATACATCAATCCTACGAGAAATCGGCCTCACTGACAATGAGATCACGATCTACATCCATCTTCTGAAAGCAGGAAGCAGCACCGCCTACCAGATAGGAAAGGAGACAGGCATCTACAGGGTCCACGTCTATGACAAGATAGAGCAACTGATGGACAAGGGGATGGTCAGCGCAATCCATCAGGGTTCAAAGAAATACTTTGAGGCGACGCCTCCGGAAAAGATAAATGATTACATGGAAGAGAAAAGGATGGATCTCGAGCAAAAGTACAACTCACTCAAGGCACTCCTTCCAGAATTGCAGGCGCTCGCAAAGCTACCTAAGGAAGAGACAGAAGTCACCGTCTTTAGAGGCAGAGAAGGAATCAAGAACATCCTGCGAGATGTCATCAAATCAGGAAAGGACGTCTGCATCATGGGAATCGACGATCAGAAATACAATGAGCTTCTTCCCGCATTCATGCCTCAATATTTTCGGGACTTGACCCACAATAAGCAACACGAGCGCATCATCAATATCAAGAAGAAAGAAGTCTTCCAATTCAATCCTGAAATTACCCCGAATACATCATACCGATATCTTGGAGAGGAGCAGTTCAACCCGACAAACACATTCATCTACGCAAGAAAGGTGGTCATCGTCACGTGGGCAGAACCCATCTATGCGGTCATGATCAGGAACGGCAGCATCGCGGCATCCTATCAAGAGCACTTCGAACATCTCTGGAACGCCGCAAGCCAGGAGAATACGCCATGATCCATCTCCTCTTAGGATGACTTCCTATTTTCACCCGAGGAAGACAACGTCAACCCAACAATGAATCCGACGCACTTCTCAACCCTAGTGCGCTCTCACGGGCACAAATGTTAAATATGAGTAAGCCTTGTCTTACCCTATGGACTTCGCGATCACGAGACTTAGCAGCAAGGGACAGATCGTCATTCCCGCCTACCTTCGGAAAGATATCGAGAAAGGCGACGAATTCCTCCTGGTGCGCGACGGAAACAAGATAATCCTCAAGAACATGAAGAGAATCGCGGAAGACCTGAAAGAAGACGTCAAATTCGCGCAGAAGATTGATGAAGCATGGCATGAGCACTCCAAAGGGAAGTTCGGAAGAAAGAACCGAAAAGACTTCCTGGCGGAACTCAGGCGATGCTGATCGAGTACTCTCCACGACTGATCAAGACGATTGGCAAGATACGGGACCAAGCGCTCAAGGAAAGAGTGAAGAAGATGATCGAGAGAATCATCGACGTTCCCGAAATCGGAAAACCCATGCGTTACCAACGCAAAGGGACGCGGGAAGTGTATATCCCTCCGTTCCGATTCGCCTATTCCTATCTGCCTTCTGAGAATAGGATTATCTTCCTTGCGCTCTATCATAAGGATAAGCAATCAACTTATGCTTGATTGGAATAACTGGGCCCCCGTCTCCCTCTCAGTTGGCTGGTTTGCGACAAATTTATAAACATATGGAGTCATATGACTCTATATGGGCAGAAGAACAGTGGCATTAAGTCTGGATGAAGAGGTCTATGAGCAATACCAGAAGTACTGTGAACAACGCCACATGGTACTTTCCCGGAAGATTGAAGCACTTATGAAGAAAGAATTGCAGGAAGAAAAATAGTTTGACTATGACGTTCATCCAATTGACGAAGGAACAAGCAAGAGCAGAAGTAAAGCGTTTAGTTGACAAATATCTTAGAATTGTCGAATTAGGAAGACTGAAATCTTACAATGAGGAGATGACGAAGAAAGAGTTCATCGAACCTCTTTTCGAAGCTCTTGGTTGGGACATACGAAATCAGAACAATGAAGATGAGGTGCTCGTCGAGCGACAGATATTGAGGGGTAGGGTTGATTATGCGTTCCAACTAGGAGGTATTCCTCAGTTCTTCCTCGAAGCAAAGTCATTGAAGGAAGATCTTGACAATCCACGATTCATTCAACAAGCCATAGATTATGCTTGGCACAAGAGTTGTACCTGGGCAATTCTGACTGATTTTGAGGCAATCAAGATATTTAACGCTGAATGGAAGAGCTCCAATCCACTCCAGGCACAAGTTGGGCAAACGCTCCCTTGTCAAATGTATCTTGAACGATTCGACCAGCTTTGGATGATCTCTAAGGAGAGCTTCAAAACCAAACTCTTGGACTCTGAAGCAGAAAGATGGGGAAAGAAAGTTAAGAAGAGTCCAGTAGACAAGCAATTGCTAGCAGATCTCACTCGTTTCCGAGAACTACTGACAAAGAATATCTATAAGAACAATGAATCAAGAAATCTATCTGTCGAAGATTTGGACGAAACAGTCCAAAGGTTAATCGACCGTCTGATATTCATTAGGACTCTTGAAGACAAGGAATTAGAAGCGAAGATCCTTGAGCCTATCATCCGAGGAAGGGGCACCAAGAAGATATACGTTCACTTGAAGGAAGAATTCAAGCGAATGGATGAATTATACAATAGCAAGTTATTCTCAAATCACTTGCTTGACCAAGACCTAGTAATTGATGATGATACGCTTGAAAAAGTGATAACTGGATTGTTTAGAACGGCAGATGATGTGATACACTACGATTTCGCAGCAATTGATGCTGATGTCTTGGGTAACATATATGAACAATATCTTGGTCACATTCTCAAGAAGACAGAAAAAAGAGCAAGGCTCACAGAAGGCAAAGCGCATCGCAAAGAACAGGGTATCTATTACACTCCAACATACATTGTAGACTTCATAGTCAAGAACACGATTGGTGAATTGGCCAAGGACAAGAAATTTGATTTGACGAACATAAAAGTTCTTGACCCTGCATGTGGCTCTGGAAGTTTCCTTATGAAATCATTTGATTATTTGGTGACTCTGGACAAGAAGCGTAACGCAGACATAGACCAGACCAAACTTGATTTGACTGGTGCATCTGCCACATACGGACGAAAAGTTGAGATTCTCAAGAAGAACATATTCGGAGTTGATCTTGACCCGAGGGCAGTCGAGATAGCTCAACTCAATCTGTTACTAAAAGCCATGGAAAAGAGAGCAAGGCTTCCCCTTCTTCAAGAAAACATCAAAGTCGGAAACAGTCTCATCGACGATTTTCAAATTGAGGGAACCCGAGCTTTCAAATGGGAAGAGCAGTTCAAAGAGATTATGGATAAAGGCGGTTTTGATGTGGTGATTGGGAATCCTCCCTGGCTCATGGCAGGATATTGCCACTCCTCAAAGCAGATAGAATATCTTCACAAGAAGTATGATAGTGCAAAAGGGAAATTCGATTTATATTACTGCTTCGTAGAGCTTGCTATAAGATTAATTCGAAATAAAGGCTTCTTTGGAATGATAATTCCTAACAAGTTCTTCCATACAAAATCAGCCAAAGGTTTAAGAGAGGTGATAATAAATTCAGGCAGACTATATCACATAATTGATTTTGGTGATGAGAAGGTGTTTGGTGATGCTACCAATTACTCCAGTATTCTTTTGCTAAAATCAGGCAATCACAAAAAGGTTCTTTACACTGAAGTAGACGCTAAAATTGGTATAAGAAGGCAAATCAAATTGGATGTGGACTCTTTGTCTTCTGATGCCTGGTATTTTGAAGACAACAATGAAAAAATGCTATTTGATAAGATGAAGAAAGTTGGCATTCCTTTGGTGCAGATCGCGGAAAGATTTGGAACCGGTGTTCAAACGGGCGCGGACAAACTATATTTTCGAACAGAGGAAGAAGCAAAGAATATCGGGGCCAGAATCACATGCAATATTCTGAGAGGCAGAGATGTTAGAAGGTATTCAGTTTCTAGAACAGCCAAACAAGCAATATTTCCTTACGAGATTGTGAATGATAAGTTTAAGATACTTGATGAGGACGAAGTTAAGAAATGTGGTGAAGTTTGGCAGGTTCTGGAGTCAAATAGGGCCAATCTATCGAAGAGAATTTGGTTCGGCAAGAATGCCACGCAACTCTCCGGAAAATTCTACGGATATATGTATTTGGATGGATATCTGAATTTCAAGAAACCACATATCTTGACGCCGTCATTAAGCGACAAGTCAAACTTTGCTATGGGTACTGGTGATTTATTTGTGACTGGAACTGCTGGGGTGACATCAATAATCCTAAAAAGAATACCTGAAGATATCAAGTACATTCTAGGATTGTTGAACTCGAAACTAGTCAGTTCTTATGTGTTAAGACATAGTCCGATATTTCAGGGGGGATATCACAAATTTAGTTCAAACTACTTGAAACAAATTCCAATAAAGAGAATCAATATGGATGACGTATCTGAGACTGAGCGTTATGTCCGGATTATCAAGACTGTTGAAAACATTATTACGTGCAAAAAACAACTAACAGACATAGGGGATAAACAAACAGAAAAAAGATTTCGCCTTGAAACAGAAATACAGAAACTCGATACTGAAATTGACCAAGAAGTTTACAAACTGTACTCCTTGACTGATGAAGAGATTCAAATTGCTGAGAAGACGACGAAATGAAACGCACAAAGCAAGACAAGCAATTCTGGATCCAATTTGACCAGTCGAATAGTTTCTTTTTGTCCAACGTCGCGACATTCATGCTCAGTTACGTAATCTCGCTTGTCTCATTGCTGATTTCTGTCATTGCTCTGATTTTTGCCATCGTCGGGTTCTCAGCCTATTCCGTTGTTGCAGCAATGTGCTTTCTGGTGATTATTTTGCTCGCATCGCGCTGGTTCACAAAAAGGGTGCGAAGAAATGTGGCCGACGCAACCGCAATACACGAACAATTGCAGCGCGAACTATTGGCATTATACCCTGAATACAAGGACAAAATGAAGTAATGTCTTTAAATACATCAACAATCTCCTGTGTACTGTGATTGATGAAGAGCACCAAACAACCTACGCCTCCTCCGGAGTCAACATCGACCTCGGCGACGACGTCTCCAAGATACTCTACAACGCCGCGAAACAGACATGGGCGAACCGAAAGGGAAGACTCGGCGACGTCATCGTCCCGTTCGACGACTTCTCAGGCGTGCGTGCCATCGATGTATCCAACCTTCCTGCCGGGACGCTGATGAACATCGGATTCGACGGCGTCGGCACCAAGATGGAGATCGCCGAACGCGCAGGCGACCACCGCACCATCGCATCGTCGCTGTACGTCGTGGGATACTCATACTTCGTGTATCGAAAGGCCTAGCATCGTCAGACGATAGGTTTAAGTACGTCTATGCGACCGCTGCTCTATGGAAAAAGGGGACAAGCCCGCTGAACTGATCGGGAAGACTGGTGACTGCGTGCTTGACGCATTCCTCCACGCAGCCCATCTCAAACAAGTCTACCGGAAGGGATGGACACGATTCTTCCCTCTCGACGTGGTCGAGAGCGACGCGGACCACAGCTTCGGCGTCGCCATACTGGCCTATCTGCTCGCAAAAGAGACGCGACCCGACCTTGACGCGGACAAGGTGCTGCGCATCGCGACCTTCCACGAGCTGGCCGAATCGATCACAGGAGATGTCATCCCGGCAGACAAGATCCCCGTCGAAGAGAAGGACGCCAATGAACGACGCGCCATGCACATCATCCTCGATGGGCTCAAGAGCAAGGATGAACTGATGTCCGTGTGGAACGAGATCGAGACCAGATCGACACCAGAAGGAACCTTCGTCAAGGACGTCGACTACTTGGAGATGTGCATCCAGGCGCTCATCTACGAGAAGCAGCACGGCGTGGACCTTCAGGAATTCTACGACTTCACGCTCGAGCGGCTCCGAGGCGACGACATCATCGCCATCCTGCGAAGCATCATGGCCCTTCGCACACCCTGATTCTATCGGCAGAAGAGTTTAAATAGTACGCACGACACCTTGCGACCATGTCAAAACGTACCCGCGTCCTGGTATCTGCATCATCGCTGGTCGGCCTCATCCTTCTTGGCACTCTCGTCTACCATCAGATGGAGCACTGGACATGGATCACGTCGTTCTACTTCTCAGTCATCACGCTGACGACCGTCGGCTACGGCGACGTCTATCCCACGACCGACCCCGCGCGCCTGTTCACCGCGTTCTACGTGCTCGTCGGCGTCGGCGTCGTACTCGCATCCCTTGGAGTGCTGGGATCCAGCTACCTTGAACACCGGGTCGAGAACGTCATGAAGTTCCGCCAGAAGAAGAAACCCGACGAGCCAGAAGAATACGTCAGCCTCCGCTACGCTGAGAAGCGCAAGTGATGAAGAGCGCCTGTGGAAGACCCACACCGTAATCTATCGCTCAAGAAACACCCATCAATACTTCGCGCCGAACTTGGCGGCGTGCAGACGGATGAGCTGACGCAAATCCTGGTCCTTGGACAGGAAGGTGATGACCTCGCGCGCCGAATGCGCCTGCTCCAGATAGTGCGCGGCGATCAAGACGTCGTTTCGCGAATCCTTGTTGAACTTGCGATCGATAGCATCCAATACTGCTTTCTCAGAAATACCTGCGACCGTCCTCAAACCATCCATGATGCGCACCATCGCCTCGAAGACACTGAAGAAGTCCCCCTTCATCTGCGTCTCGTCATCCCAAACCTTCTGCCAATCGCACCTCAGCTCGGCCAGGTATCCTGCCTTGAACGTCCGCCACCATCCTGTCACGGCATGGTTGATGAATGCGGTGACATCGATCCGCCCCCTGCTTATGTTCTGCCAGATCAATCCCATATGCGGCAACAAGAACTTGTACGCATAGCGTTTGAACGTCAAGGGGGCAATGCTCTCCAGCTCGGCGATGAGGGACTTGTTGTTGGCCTGCTCGACCCTGACGGTCGTGCCTTTCCTCCGATTCAGCTCATCGGCCAGGGCGACGACATCCCGCGGCGCACGGAGCCACGCCTCCAATTCGTCGATGACGACGGCGCTGACCTTGATGTTCGCGCCGCTGCGGACAAGGTGCATGACTTCCCATGGATGATCGCAGATGACGTTCGTGTCGATGCAGATCACCATCTTCTGAAGCTTTTCTTTCGGCATCTGCACAAGCTCTCCAAGATGATTGGCAACGTCGCGCGCGTAGACGACTTGTATGTCACTGTCCTTGAGCATATCCACACCACCTATCCGGATACTATAAAAAGATTTGGTCTACAAAGGGATTCGTGATTCCAAGAGGGCTCAGAATGGCGCACGAATGCACGGTGTCTGAGACTGACACGAGGCAAGAATGCAACAAATCCCCCTGAACATATTTAAATACGTTTGAGTATCCATGAGGCATGAGTCTCGTCGACATCATCGATCTGATGCCTGCTCTTCCCGTCGATGAAAGGCAGGGCACATTCCACGACAATCGATCAAAGCTGACCCTGCTGTATCGAGAGGGAACCCGACGGCTCGATGCGCTCATCACTCCCTTCGGAGAAGACATCAAGGCGAAACACGACCTTGCCATCTATGTCCGTTTCCTGCCCGACAGTCGGCTCCTGTGGCGGTCGTTCAGGAGCCCGAAACTCGAAGAGCATGCGCTGTCAGGCGACCGTCGCTATCACACCATATCCGCAACATATTCACGCGCAGTCATGGAATTCGCGGCACATGACCGTTTCCCAGAAGTCATCATGCCCAACAGCTTCAGCGACGCCATCGCGGACTGCAATGAACGCATGTATGACAGCATCATACGCATCTTAGAACTCGGCCATGCTCTGCAAGCCAAGCAAGACCACAGAAGAAAGGGAACTGTCCTGTTCCCTGCCCGTGAATCGTACTCTCGACTCCCAGACTATCCTGGTAGCGCGTCAGATGCCATGCGACAGCTTCGAGCATCCTTCAGCGGCATCTTCGCAGGATACGAATCGCTGAGGGAACCTGTCTTCAAAGCGATGGAACGTCATCCAAGATCGCCCAGCGAGCCGCTCGGACGATTCGAGCGCCACATGAGGCATTGGCTGTGGAGCGATCTTGCAGGGAGCAGCTACGGTCCACATATGGCTCGGAGCGCCCTGATTCGTGGATTGGTCCGCGCTTATACAGTCTACCCTCTGAGGCACAGTTACTATTCCACTGCGGACAACCGCTTCTTCAATCTTCCACCTGAAAAGGCCAGGCTTGACGAGCACACTGCGGCCGTGCAACATATCAGGTCGGTCAGCGAGCCTGCATACGAATCCCTGGCGAGGATTCAGCACGAATATGCGGACGAAGCGTCCAAGAAATTCCTCGGCGCAGGCATCATCGCGGGAGGACTCACAGCACTGACGATCAATCCGTTCATCGGTCTTGGCATAGGTGTGTACTCTGCTCTCGACCGGGCAGTCAGCGTACGCAACCGCAACGAGTCAGGCATGGCAACAGGGATTATCGGCAGCGTCCGAGATGCATTCGGACACCGCATCGATGCACCTGATCCATTCTCATTCACCAAACAGGACGCCAGGCTCGGACTATGGACTCGCAAAGATCTTGAAGGCGGTTACGAGTAGATAAACACTTAAACACGCGGACGTGACATACGGCATGCGCCTCGTCACGCTCAAACTCATGGGTCTGTGCGTATTGATGTACTTCGCACAGCTGCTGCTTGGCATCACCGACCTGGTCAGCCTGCACAAGGACACCGCGTACCACGGATTCCTCTACTCAGCCAACTGGTGGCAATACCTCACGAGCATCTTCGCCCACGGCAGCGCAGGACACCTCGCATCGAACCTGATCGGACTGCTCATCTTCGGACTCATCCTCGAAGGACGCATAGGATCCAAGCGACTGCTGTGGCTCTTCCTGACCTCGGGACTTGTCGTCAACATCCTCTCGCCCTACCCGAGCAGCCTTGGCGCCAGCGGAGCCATCTTCGCCATCATGGGAGCGCTCGTCGCGCTACGACCATTCATGATCATCTGGCTCTACTGGATGCCCATGCCCATGATCATCGCGGGCGCCATCTGGGCGGTCAGCAATACTCTTGGGGCACTTGGCGGTACGGGAGGCATCGGCTACATCGCGCATCTCATCGGCCTTGGCATTGGCCTGCTCTTCGGTCTTGCGCTTCGCCGGCAGCTTGGTGACAAACGCAAGCTACTTCGCCGCGGACTGCCCAAGGACCCTCATCTGGAACGGGCACTTGACGACTGGGAGAGACAGTACATGGGGCGGTAGATTTCTGGACACCAAGTGATTCTCTGTGCGCGCAGTCAAACCAAGTCTAGATCACAGAATCCCCATCGTTCTTCAACACCTCCGCGTCCACAACAAGAGGCATATACGTGAACTTCTTCTGCGAATCCACCAAGAGCAGCTCGGCATCACGGATCTTCGAAGGGCACACATCCGCAAGACGCCTCCACAACCGCAAGGCGTCCTCTGGCGATTCCGCCGCGAGATACGCAACGCTCGTGAACCGACCGATCGCCTTGGCCGACCAGAAAATCCGCTCATCCGTCGAGAGAACCTCATGCACCTTCATCTTCTCCTCTGGGCCGAGCCACTTGAAGGAGAACAAGACCATATACCACGCCTTATCCAAAGCGCGGTAGTCGATGACCGGAATCCAGCCAGCAATCACGCCGCGTCCGACCAACGAGCGCAGACGATACGCCACGGCATCAGATGAGATCCCGACCCGCTTGCCCACGGAGACCATCGGAAGCCGTGCGTCATCAGCAAGCGCCCGCAGAATCAAGACATCCGTCGCATCACGAAGTGTCTCTTCTTGGTTCCGCTGACTCTGATCGGCAAGGCGCGAACGATACGTCTTGGTGAGGAGCAACACTTCATAGTTGAACTCAAGATCGGAACAGATGCCAAGCAACGCATCCAGATATCTCTCGAACTCGCGCACACCGCGCGCGATGAGCGCCACCTCCACATCATACTTGCCCATGAAGAGCAACACTGAGCGCACGAAGGGCAATGCGGCCATCCTTTCGACCATCCTGCTCTGGCTTTCCTTGGACTGCTTGAGCCATTGGATGAGGATGTGATAGTTGTCAAAGCCAAGACGTTCAGTATCGACAACAGCGCGATAGCCCGCGATGGCGCCTCGGTTCTCAAGCCGAGCGATGCGATACCTGACCGCATCCTTGGACAGTCGGATGTGCTTTGCGATCCTTGCGCACGGAGTCCGAGCGTCTTTTGCAAGGATGTCTAGGATCTTGCGGTCCTTGACATCCAACGTGTCCGACGGCAACTTATGTGTCATATGTTCTGTTTATACTTGATTACTATATTAATCTTGCGGAAAAAGCGTATTTTTCTCTATGATATTTCTTTAATACGGAGTACTGTACAGTCCATATGCCCTCACTCGAAGAACCGACGAGCCGCCTGGCCGCCCTGGAATCGTATGTGCGATCCGAGTTGGCGTACCTTCCTGCCAACCTGACGTTCCACAACGCAGACCACACCTTGGATCTCGAGCTCGGCGTTGTCGCACGCACCAGATATTACTGTCAAGCAGAAGGCGTCTGCGCAGCCGACACCGAATTGGCAACTGCGGCAGCATATCTCCATGACATCGGACACACCCTCCAGAGCAAAGACCACGAAAAGATAGGCGCCGCGATCGCTGCGGGCGTCCTGCCGCAGTACGGCTATGACTCTCACGATGTGCGCACCATCAAACGGCTCGTCCTCGCAACCCTGATTCCGACACATCCCGTCGATCTGCTCGAGCAGATCATCTGCGACGCTGACGTCGACAACCTTGGACGCGCAGACTTCTTTGAAAAGACTCACGCACTCCAGGCAGAGATGGGCGTCAAGGACAGGCAAGCATGGTACCTTGGAACCTATGCATTCATGCAGAACCACCAATACTACACTGCGACCGCAAGGGCGGAAAGAGACAGGGGAAAACAGAACAACGTGAAGCTGCTTGCTGAACGCATCGAGCACTACGGGCGTCCACCACCTGCGTGACTACCACAACTCGACGCGGAGACCTTCGATGCTCTTGAATCCTCGGTCACGAGTGACAAGAACTGCCTCGTTCATCATCACGATGCTGGCAATCATCAAATCAAGATCCTGCATCGTCTTGCCCTTCTTTTTGTTGCGGGCATAGAGCTGACCATAGAATTCGCAGACATGAGCATCAAAACCAAAACTGCCAGTTATGCATTTCATGAACTCATGCAGAACCGCCAAATCCTTCTCAGGGCGATTCGCGAGATAGATACCCCTATATAGCTCACAAAGTGTAAGATACGTAACACCCAGTTGATCATGGACGTTGGTCAATGAGGTAATCTTGTCCTTGATCTCCATCCTGCCACGAAGCACGTCGATCACCGCGCTCGTGTCCAAGATGTACATCACAATCTCACATCCCTGACCTTAAAGTCCTTTCTTGCAGCCAATGACTTCTCGAGGTTGCGAATGAAGTCGGCATCGTCCTTTGCTATGCCGAACACATCCATCAGCGACTTCTTCTTTTCGTCTGCTGTCAGTCTTCTGACGACTTGAGAGAACGATTCGTCTTTGCGCTTGAGATCCTTGAGTATGTCGTAGGCATCATCTGAGAGCGAAATCACCCGGGTCATGCTCTGCTTGTATGCATGTATGTATATATGTTTTGTGTATAATTACTATATGGAAAAGATTTAGTGGTCTGCCCATGCTGATTGCACATGAAGGTCATTCTTTGAAATTAGACGTCAGTCACACAGAACATTCAATTATACTGCAGCTGCGTGGCGATGGCGTCAACGATCCTCTGATAATCCTTGGCGCCACGGCTATACTTTGCATACTCGAAGATGGGCTTTCCGCTCTGCGGAAACTCCTTGAGCTTGCTGTTGGAGCGGATCGGAGGAGTGACGACGCCATCGAAATGGCTCTTGATCTCCGCAAGGTGATCCTTGCAGGTCTTGTTACGCTGATCATACATGGTAGGGATGATCGCAGTGACTCTTAGCTTATGGCTGAAGATGTCATTGACCGTCTCGATCTCGCGCAACATCTTCTTGAGACCCAAGACTCCAAGATAGTCCGTGCTGACGGGGATGAACGCCTCATCCGCGTAGAGCAGGGCATTGTGGTTGAGCAAGCCCACCGAAGGAGGACAGTCCAGGAAGACGAAATCGAAGTCCCTCACCTTCGCCATCATGCGCGAAAGGATGGTCTCCCTGCCGGGCTGGCCAGCAAGTATCATCTCCGCCTTCTCCAAGGTGTCATTGCTGGTGATGACTGAAAGATTGTCCGTGACCTTGAGCATACACTTGGCAGGCTCCACGCCTTCAACGAGCAGACTATACATATCCTGCTCACTACGCAGATGGAGGACTGAAGCGATGTTGCCCTGACCGTCTAGATCCATGAGCAGGACCTTATAGCCCTTCTCCGACAAGCCGTAGGCGATATTGACCGCCGAAGTCGTCTTGCCGACACCGCCCTTCTGATTTATGACTGCAATCTTGCGCATCTATTCACCTTGCAAAGAACAAGGGCACGTGCACTGCTATTTAAGTCTTATGCGGGTTGAGGCGCGTGAAGGAACTAGGCTGCTGCCCTTACGGGCGAGCATCATCGAATGCACAGGCACGCTGACAAGAGGGATGCCCCCTACGGGGAATGTCAGCCATCAACGACAACAGAGAATTCGAGCAGGGCAGCAAATGAGCGAAGGAGAGCCATTCCTAATCCGCTCGCCGACAAGAATCTTTATATACGCGGCAAGCAGCCAATCCTGCATGAAGTACGCACAGCTGGTAGCACTCTACACAGACATCGCGTCCACCACCAAACGCCTTGAAAAGACGGCCAAGATCGCAGCCTTTCTTGGCGAGACCAGCGAGAAGGACCTTGCCGCCGTCATCCTGCTGATGCAGGGCCGCATCTTCCCCATCTGGGACAAGCGAAAGCTAGGCGTAGCCGACCGCCTCGTCATCAAGGCCCTGAGCATCACGACTGGAGTGAAGGCTGAGAGAATCGAAGACGAATGGAGACGTCTTGGGAACCTGGGAGACGTGGCCGAGAAACTGATCGCCAAGCGAAAGCAAGTGACACTGGCAAAGCGCGACCTGATGGTCAGCGATATTATGCGTACACTCGAGAAGATCGCGGGTTTGAGCGGCTCCGGAACCGTCGACCACAAGACGAAGCTGATATGCGAGCTGCTCAGCAACGCGGACGGAGAGGAAGCAAGATATCTTGTGCGAACCCTCCTTGAAGACCTGCGGGTCGGCGTCGCAACGGGCGTTCTGCGGGACGCCATCGTGTGGGCGTATCTGCATCCTGTCGCCGTCGTTGACGGAAAGCCAGACATCACTGATCGGGAACACTACAATCTCGTGATCGCCGCGGTCGATGACGCCTACCATGTCTACAACGACTTCTCCAAAGTCGCCGCCGCAGCCCGAGAAGGCCTCAGAGCCATCCAGGACGTCTCGCTGATCGTCGGCCACCCTGTGCAAGCGATGCTCGCCCAAAAGGAGACGAGCATCGCTGACGCCTTCGCGCGGGTCGGCACCCCTGCAGCGCTCGAATACAAGTACGACGGCTTCCGCATGCAATGCCACTGCACCAAAGGCACGATCACCCTCTTCACGAGGCGACTCGAAGACGTCACCGCCCAATTCCCAGACGTCGTGGAATATCTTTTCAAGCATGTCAAGGCAGACTCCTACATCATCGACGCCGAAGCCGTCGGATACGATGCCAAAACCAACAAGTATAGGCCATTCCAGGACATCTCCCAGCGCATCAGACGAAAGTATGACATCAGCGGCACTGCACGGTCGCTTCCTGTGGAACTGAACGTCTTTGACATCCTCTACCTGAACGGCAAGAGCCAGCTTGCCGTGCCTCTCGAGAAACGCAGGGCGGCACTTGCCAAGATCGTCAAACCGCTCACAGGCAAGGTCGTGCTTGCCAAGCACATCGTCACCGACTCGCCCAAGAAGGCCCAGGCATTCTTCGAGGAATCGGTAAAACAAGGGAACGAAGGCCTCATGTTCAAGAACCTGCAAGGGCCGTACCGCCCCGGAAGCCGCGTCGGCACCATGGTCAAGCTCAAATCAGTCATGGACACCCTGGACCTCGTCATTGTCGGAGCCGAATGGGGAGAAGGCAAACGCAGCGGATGGCTCACCTCATTCACCCTGGCGTGCGCGGACGCAGACGACTATCTTGAGATCGGCAAGGTGGGGACCGGCGTGAAGGAACTCGAGCAAGAAGGAGGGGTCACCTTCGGTGAGCTTACCGACATGCTCAAACCCCTGATCGCTGACCAAAAAGGGCGTGACGTGACCGTCCGCCCCAAAGTCGTCCTTGAGATCAAATTCGAAGAGATCCAGAAAAGCCCCACGTATCCATCTGGCTACGCGCTTCGCTTCCCCCGCGTCATCCAAGTTCGGTACGACCGGGCAGCCGAAGATGTGGCCACCCTGGAAGAAGTTGAGGACGCGTTCTTTAAACAGAAGAAGGCATAAGTCCCATCATCTCGACCTTTCTTCACCAAGAACTATCATCATCGGTTCTATGGGATCAGTCACTATTCCAAATTTGAAAAGACCTTTCATGAATGGAAAGTTATAAAAGGGAGGCTTAATCTATCGATTCGTGGCAGGCGATGAATTCCTTGACCAACTCTTCGACCGCAAGATCCTTGGCGTGCTGAGGTTCTTTCTGGACCGGCCACAGGAACAATTCTACATATCTGAAGTAGCCAAGAAGACCAGACTGCCCATAGCGACGGTATTTCGCATCATGCGGCGTCTGCGGGCGCTCGAGATCCTGGATGAATACCGCATGAAGAAGTTCAAGACGTACATGCTGGCCGCCAACGAGCGCGTCAAATTCCTTGATGGCCTGCTCGCGACCAAGCGATCGGCGCTTGACGAATTCCTGCGTTTGGCGGCCGGTGTGGCAGGAATCCAGCAAATCGTCCTCCATGGAAAACAGGAAGCCTCTCGGGCATCCATCATCATCGTAGGTCAACATATCGACAGCGCCGCGGTGCAGAGCGCGGCCAGCGAGGTCAAGCAGCAGTTCGGATACAACATCTTGCACCTTGTCGTCGGACCAGAGCAGTTCGAACAGATGCTCTCCATGGGCCTGTATCCTGGAACCAAGGTGGTGCTCTTCGATCGCAAATAAGTCTTAAAAGAATATTTAGGAACATATAGTTGCAACATTGAAAAACTTTAAATATTAGTATACGATTTTATAAACCAATTTAGTCGTTGTGGCGAACGACTAGGTCGAGGGGTATATCGTTTAAGTTCACCAGGAACGTTTTTTTCCCCAACAAGCCGAGGCGAAACGGTTTGTTAAAAAGGTCTGAGGTAGACAATCCGAACTAGATGGAAGTCTGCACGCCACAGAGACAACAAGAGACGACGATACCGCAAAGCGACGGGGGTACCAACAATGGGTTATGAAACAGGAAACGGATCCGGCACGTTCGAACAGCTGGATGTAGGACAGGCCAACATCAAAGTCATCGGGACCGGTGGCGCAGGAAACAATATGGTCAACTGGCTGTACAAGAAAGGCATCCAGGGCGCCGAGATCATCGCCTGCAACACGGACCAGCAACATCTCAATATGATCGAGGCGGACCGCAAATTCCTCATCGGACGCGACATAACACGCGGCCTCGGATGCGGAGGATTCCCCGAGAAAGGAGCCGAAGCGGCCCAAGAATCGATCCAAGAGCTCAAGGAGAGCGTCAAAGGCGCAGACATGATCTTCATCTGCGCAGGAATGGGCGGCGGAACAGGCACAGGCTCAGCTCCAATCGTGGCTCAAGTGGCAAAGGACGCAGGAAGCATCGTCATCGGCACTGTCACCATGCCCTTCAAGATCGAGCGCGCGCGCGTAGACAAGGCCGAATTCGGCCTGCAGCAGCTGCGCCAGGTCTCAGACACCGTCATCGTCATCGACAACAACCG